>JAJPHH010000110.1 GCA_021325385.1 Alphaproteobacteria bacterium | reverse complement strand
GAGGCCGTAATCGAGCCGGTTCGCCTCGGCGACCGCCTCGTCGTAATCGTCGAACGGGTTGATGATCGCGAGCGGGCCGAACGGCTCCTCGTTCATGATCCGCGCCGATTTCGGCGCGCGGGTGACGACAGTCGGCTCGAAGAAGAAGCCCTTATTGCCGATGCGCTTGCCGCCCGTGCGCAGCTCCGCGCCCTGCGCGACCGCGTCGGCGACGAAAGCCTCCATCGCCTCGACCCGGCGCAGATGGGCGAGCGGGCCCATCGTCGTGTCGGCGTCGAGCCCGTCGCCGACCTTGATCTTTTTGGCCTCGCTGACGAACTTCTCGACGAAGGGCTCGTAGACTTTCCGCTGCACCAGCATGCGGGTCGGCGCGACGCAGATCTGGCCGGCGTTGCGATATTTGCCGGTGGCGAGTTGCTCGACCGCGACGTCGACATCGGCGTCGTCGAAGACGAGCGCCGGCGCGTGGCCGCCGAGCTCCATGGTGATGCGCTTCATGTGCAGGCCGGCGAGCGCGGCGAGTTGCTTGCCGACCGCGGTCGAGCCGGTGAAGCTCACTTTGCGGATCACCGGATGGGGAATGAGATATTCGGAGATTTCAGCCGGCACGCCGAAGACGAGATTGATCACGCCGGCCGGCACGCCGCCATCGGCGAAGGCGCGGACGAGTTCGGCGCAGGAGGCCGGCGTCTCCTCCGGGCCTTTGATGATGATCGTGCAACCGGTGGCGAGCGCGCCGGAGATTTTGCGCACCGCCTGATTGATCGGAAAATTCCACGGCGTGAACGCCGCGACCGGGCCGACCGGGCTCTTGACCACCATCTGGCGGACGCCGTCGACCCGCGCCGGGATCAGACGGCCGTAAGCGCGCCGCCCTTCTTCGGCGAACCAGTCGATAATGTCGGCGGCGTTGAGCGTCTCGCTCTTGGCCTGAGCGACCGGCTTGCCTTGTTCGAGCGTCATGAGCTTAGCGATGGCGTCGGCGCGGCCGCGCAGGATCTCCGCTGATTTGCGCATGATCTTGTAGCGCTCGAACGCCGAGACCTTGCTCCAGGTCTTGAAGGCGCGGTCCGCCGCCGCCAGCGCCTTGTCGAGATCGGCCTTGGTCGCATGCTCCACGCCGCCGATCCGGTCGCCGGTCGCCGGATTGACAATGTCGATCGGCGGCCCGCCCGCCTTGCTCCACGATCCGTCGATGAACAGCGAGACGTCGGCGTAGGACATGGACTTTCAGCCTTTCTGATGCGGCGGGGAAGCGGCCTCTATTTAGCGCTTTCCGCCGGAGCGGCAAGGAAGGCGGCGCGCGCGGCGGCGCTGCGGTTAATCGCTATCGCCAGCAGCGCCGCGCATAGTCGATCGCATAGCGCTCCGGCGCCGCGGCGATCGCGGCCATGCCGACGAGAACCGAATCGGCCTGAATGACGAGCCGGGTCGGGATGCGCCGCGCCAGGGCGTCGACCGGCGCCTTCGCGTCGAAGCCGGCGCGGAAGACTTGCGCGTCGAGCAGATCGCGCAGGCGCGGCAACACGCCGCCGGCCAATGTCACGCCGCCGGTCGCGACGAAGGTCACGGCCATATCGCCGGCGAAACGGGCGATCAGCCGCCAATAGAGCGCGACGCTTTTCGCCGCCTCTCCGGCGGGGTCGTCATGCGCGGCGGCGTCGACCTCGGCAGGGTCGAGAGCCGGAGCGGGCAAGCCTTGCGCCAAGAGCCGGGCGCGGTGCAGCCGCGCCAAGCCTGGCCCGGCCATCACGCTTTCAGTCGTCACCCGGCCGCGCACCCGTTCGAGATGCGGCCAGATCGCCATCTCTTCTTCGTCGATCGGGCCGAAATCGGTATGGCAGGCCTCCGAAGCGAGCGGCGTGAACTTGCCGGCCGCGAGGACCAGCGCGCCGACGCCGAGCCCGGTGCCCGGGCCGAGAATGACCTGGGGCCCCGGATCGCCGAAGCGGACCGGCCCGATCGGCATCGCCCAATCTTCGGGGATGGTCGGCAGCGACAAGGCCTGGGCTTCGAAATCGTTGAGCAGCAGCCCCTGCGCGAGGCCGAGCGCCGCCGCGACTTGCGGCCCGTCCATCAGCCACGGGGCGTTGGTCAGTTTCAGCCGGCGGCCGTCGACCGGCCCAGCGCCGCAGGCGATCACCGAGCGCGGCTTGACGCCCAGCTTGGCCGAGGCCGCTTCGATCGCCTCGGCGAGACCCGGATAATCTCCGGTCTTGAGATGGGCGATCTCGCTCAACGGCGCGCCGGGCGCATTGATGGCCGCAAAGCGCACATTGGTGCCGCCTGTGTCGCAGACGAAGACCGGATAGGGAAAGGTCGTCTCGCTCATCGCGCCCATTCACCTTGCCCTCGCCGCGCCCGTCAAGGCGCTGGTTGCGTGCTGCGCTGCGGCAATCCCCATTCGGTTCGGAAGGCAACGACGTCGTTGCAGCGATAAGGTAGCCTTGCCTCATAACGATTCGCGCCTCATGCCGAGACCGACCTTTTACGAATTTTTCTGCGGCGGCGGGATGGCGCGCGCCGGTCTCGGCCCTGGCTGGGATTGCCGCTTCGCGAACGATATCGACGTCAAGAAGGCGCGCGCCTACGCGCAAAATTTGGGCGCAGAGGCGCTCCGCATTGGCGATATTCACGAACTCGCCGCCGCCGACCTGCCGGGCTGCGCCGACCTCGCCTGGGCGTCGTTCCCCTGCCAGGACCTTTCGCTTGCAGGACCGGGCGGCGGTCTTGCAGCGAAGCGATCAGGCGCGTTCTGGGGCTTTTACGCGCTGATGGCGGCGCTGGAGCGCGAAGGACGGGCGCCGAACATCATCGCGCTCGAAAACGTCGTCGGCGCTTTGACCTCGAAGGCGGGCGCCGATTTCCTCGCCATTTGCGGCGCCCTGCAACGGCTCGGCTATCGCTTCGGGGCGCTCACCATCGATGCGGCGCATTTCACGCCGCAATCGCGGCCTCGCCTGTTCATCGTCGCTGTGCGGTGTTCGCTGAGACTTCCGCCAGGGCTGATCGACGCGGGGCCGCGCCAGTCTTTTGCTTCGCGCGCCTTGCTGAGAGCGCATGCGCTGATGCCGCCTGAACTTATCGATGACTGGCTGTGGTGGGCGCTGCCGGCGCCGCCGCGCCGTAATCAGGCCCTAGCCGACATCGTCGAAACCGCGCCGGCTGACGCGCCCTGGCGCAGCGAGCAGGACACGGCCGCCTTGCTCGAAATTTTCTCGCGCGGCGCGCGCGCCAAACTCGACGCCGCGCTGAGCCGCGGCGGCCGCGTCGTCGGCGCAGCGTACCGACGCATGCGGCCGGATGGGCAAGGTGGACGACGAATGCAGGCTGAAGCGCGTTTCGACGGGCTCGCCGGCTGTTTGCGCACGCCGCGCGGCGGCTCGAGTCGGCAGTTCCTGCTCGTCGCCGAGAACGGCGCGACGCGGTCGCGGCTGCTTTCGGCGCGCGAGGCGGCGCGGTTGATGGGTCTTCCGGAAGAGTACAAATTGCCGTCGCGCTACAACGAGGCGTACCATCTCGTCGGCGACGGCGTCGTCGTCCCAGTGGTGCGCTTCCTCGCCGAGCATCTGTTGGAGCCGCTGGCGCAAAGCGCGATCGCGCCGGCGCTCGAGGCGGCCGAATGAGGAGGAAGCGCGAGACGCCCCGCATCGCCATGGACCGCTCCGCCGTCATGCGCGCGGTGAAGTCGCAAGACACCGCGCCGGAGCGCGCCTTGCGCAAGCTGCTCCACGCCGTCGCGCCGGGCTATCGGCTGCATCGCGCCGACTTGCCGGGCAAGCCGGACGTCGTCTACGGCCAGCGTCGGCTGGCGATTTTCATGCATGGCTGCTTCTGGCACGGCCATGATTGCAAGCGCGGCGCGCGGCCGCCGAAAAACAACGCCGATTATTGGCGGCGCAAGATCGCCCGCAACCGCGCCCGTGACGAAGCCAACGTTGCAGCTCTCGAAGCGCTGGGTTGGCGTGCGCTCACGATTTTCGAATGCGAGCTGAAGAACGAGGACGCGCTCAAGGCGCGACTGGCGCGCGCGCTCGGCGCCCGGTGAGCCGCGGCGCCGCGGTCAACCACGCGGCTGCTGTGCGCGAAGAACGCTGACGAACAGCTCAAGCCCTGCGCGCAGCGGCCCGGCGATCGTCGCGTCGGCGAGCAGGTCCGCGACGCTCGCCTCCTTCGGCGCTTTCACCGTGACGAAGGACTCGGCGACGAGCTGAGCCGACATCGTCGCCAAAATTTCGCGCAAGGACGCTTGCGCATGGAAGGCGCGTGGCGCGGCGTTGATCAGCATGACCGGCTTGCCGGGAAACTCGGTCGAGCCGACCAGCCAATCCAGCCCATTCTTGAAGGCGCCGGGTAGGGCGTGGGCGTATTCCGGGCAGGCGACGAGGAGCCCGTCCGCCGCGCCGATCTCGGCGCGTAAAGCCGCGGCGGCCGAGGGCGGAGGATCGCGATCGTCGTCCGGATTGAAAGCGGGGAGCGTCGCAAGATCGCGATAGAGCGCGACCTCGATCCGCGCCGGCGCCAGCCGACGGGCGGCTTCCAGCAGCGCCGTATTGACCGACGCCGCCCTGAGGCTTCCGGAAAGGGCGAGAATCTTCATGCGCGCTCTGCCGCCGAATCGCGCGCGGGACTCGTCATGGAGCACGACGTCGGGCGTCACGCCAAATGGATCAGGCCCCGACTATGCCGAGATGGAGATTTTAAGTCAATTCTAAAATGCTAGCTCGCTGTCCTGCGTATATCGATCATTGGCGGACGTTTAGCTAAAGTATTGGAGTATCTCGTCATACGTAGTACGAATTCGTGAATAGGCAATGGCCGAAACAAAGCTTCTGAAATCGCGTTAATCCTTGCGCCTTTAAGACTGACGCTCTCGTAGGACTTAGAGGAGGCGAATGCTATGCGTAAAGAAGAGGAAGAAGGTATTCGCTCGCCAGACCCTGATCGGCTGAACGATCCGCGCCATTGGGAAGAACGGGCCGAAGAAGCCGTCGTCATGGCCGAGGGCATGCGGGATTCCGAGGCCAGAGCGACGATGCTGAAAGTCGCCGAACTCTATCGACGCCTCGCCGAATGGGCCACGGAGCGCGGCGGCGCGCCGTGAGTTGAACGCCGCCCGTCGGAACAAGCCTCTTGCTCCGGTCATTGCGCATTCCAACAGAGGATCAAGAGAGGCTGTGCGTGGCCAGCGATTTTCGCCCGGCCAGTCGCGCCCGTAGCTATCGCCAGCACGCGCACGACTGCATTACGAACGCGGTAAAGTCGGACCATGAGGAGGCGCGCGTCGCATTGCTGGAATTGGCGTTTGGCTGGGCCAGACTCGCGCGACAGATCGAGAAAATGGAGCCGACGTCGGACGGGATCGCCGAAATCCTGCAAGGCGTCGAAGTTCTCCTCATAACCTCGAAGCTACAACACTAGCCGCGCGGCAAAGGCGGCGGCGTTCGCTTGACCAACCCATAAGTCTTCGCTTAATCTATAAGCATACGCTTATGGGATTCGGACAATGCGCGCCGCGCCTCGAGTCACCGCCGTCATCGGCGCCCTCGCCGACCCGACTCGCCGCGCCGTCTTCGAGCGGATCGTCGAGGCGGGGGAAGCCAATGTCGCCTTCCTGACGAAAGGCGCCTCGGTGTCGCAGCCTGCGGTGTCCCAGCATTTGCGGGCGCTCAAGACCGCGGGTCTGGTCGCCGAGCGGCGCGAGGGACGCAACGTCCATTATCGGGCCGAGCCGCAGGGGCTCTCCCCGCTCGTCGACTGGCTCAGCGTCTATGGAATGTTCTGGCGCGAGCGCTTCGCCAATCTCGAAACTCTGCTGAAGGAAATCGACCCATGACGGACGCCGCCGAAATCGCCACGAGCCGGGACATCGTCGTCGAGGGCGTGCTGCCGCATGCGCCAGCGGTCGTATGGAAGGCGCTGACCCGCGCCGACTTGATCGGCCGCTGGCTGATGCCCAACGATTTCGAGCCGGTCGTCGGCAAGACTTTCACCTTCCGCACCAAGCCAATCGGCGAGTGGGACGGGATCGTCCATTGCGAGGTCCTCGAAATCGAGCCGGAGCGCAAGCTCGTCTATTCCTGGAAAGGCGGCTCGGAGTCGAACGGCAAATATGGCTCGCGGCTCGACTCGATCGTGACCTGGACCTTGGCGCCGGAGCCGGCCGGCACAAGGCTTCGTCTGGTCCATGCCGGCTTCCGCTCGCCCGGCAACGATTTCGCCTTCGACGCGATGAGCCCAGGCTGGAGCCGAGTCCTGCAAAGCGTCGCTCGGGTCTGCGCCGAGATCGGTCCTGATGGAGACCGGATTAAGCAGGGGAATCGGGTGAAGATTTAGGGGGCGATGAGTTTGGCGAGATAGTCGTCATCCCATGCGGCGGTTTTCAATCGTAGGCGGACGGAGTCTCGTCCCGGAGCCTT
>JAJPHH010000156.1 GCA_021325385.1 Alphaproteobacteria bacterium | reverse complement strand
ACGCCAGCCAATTGCCGCCGATCGACCAGCTCGCCGTGCCCAAGCGGCCGCCCAACATCGCCATTCTCGCCGAGGACGGGACGTTGCTCGCCAATCGCGGCGACACGGGCGGCGCGGCGGTGCGCCTGAGCGAGCTGCCCCCTTATCTGCCGAAGGCTTTTGTCGCGATCGAGGACCGGCGCTTCTATTCGCATTTCGGCATCGATCCGATCGGCGTCATGCGCGCGGTCGCTCGCGACGTCTTCCATCGCGGCGGCGCCACGGAGGGCGGCTCGACGCTGACCCAGCAGCTCGCCAAGAATCTGTTCCTGACGCAGGAGCGCACCATCTCGCGCAAAATTCAGGAGGCGATCCTGGCGCTGTGGCTCGAGCGCAAATATTCCAAGGACCAGATTCTAGAACTCTATCTGAACCGCGTCTATTTCGGCTCCGGCGCCTATGGCGTCGAAGCGGCGGCGCAGAAATATTTCGGCAAGAGCGCCAAATTCGTCAGCCTCTCGGAAGCGGCCGTGCTCGCCGGCCTGATGAAATCGCCGACCCGGCTCGCGCCCAATCACAATCTCGACGCCGCCAATGCAAGAGCCGCGCAGGTCATCACCGCGATGGCCGAGCAGGGCTATATCACCGAGGCGATGGCCAAGCTCGCGCTCGCCCGGCCCGCGCAAGTCGTCAAGGAGAAAGGCGCAGGCTCGATCAATTACGCCGCCGATTACGTCATGGACCAGCTCGACGACACGGTCGGCGCGATCGACGAGGACATCGTCGTCGCCACGACCATCGACGAGCGCATGCAGGCCGCGGCCGAACACGCCTTGACCGAGGAATTGGACGCCAAAGGCGGCAAATTCGGCGTCAGCCAGGGCGCGCTGGTCGCGCTCGATCCGAATGGCGGCGTCAGGGCCCTGGTCGGCGGCCGCAATTACGCCGACAGCCAGTTCAACCGGGCGACCTCGGCCAAGCGCCAGCCCGGCTCCGCCTTCAAGCCATTCGTCTACCTGAGCGCTCTGGAGAAGGGCCTGACGCCCGACACGGTGCGCGACGACGCGCCGATCACGATCAAGGGCTGGAGCCCGGAAAATTATTCGCGCGAATATTTCGGGCCGGTGACGCTGACCAAGGCTCTGGCTCTGTCGCTGAACACGGTCGCGGTGCGGCTCGGCCTCGAAGTCGGGCCGAAGACGGTGGTCAAGACCGCGCATCGGCTCGGCGTCAACTCCGATCTCGAGCCCAACGCCTCGATCGCGCTCGGCACTTCCGAAGTCACGCCGCTGGAGCTCGTCGCCGCCTACGCCGCCTTCGCCAATGGCGGCATCGGCGTGCAGCCGCACGTGATCTCGAAAGTGCGCACCGCCAATGGCAAGCTTCTCTATTCCCGCAAGAACGCCAATTTCGGGCGCGTCATCGAGCCGCAATACGTTTCGATGATGAACGCGATGATGGAGGAAACGCTGCTGACCGGCACCGCGCGCAAGGCGGAGCTGCCCGGCTGGCAAGCGGCGGGCAAGACCGGCACCAGCCAGGAATGGCGCGACGCGTGGTTCGTCGGCTATACGAGCGCGCTCGTCGCCGGCGTCTGGCTCGGCAATGACGACGGTTCCCCGACGAAGAAGACCTCGGGCGGCAATCTACCGGTCGAAATCTGGAGCCGCTTCATGAAAGGGGCGCTGCAGGGGATCACGCCGGCCGGCCTGCCCTCGGGCGTGTGGAAGCCGGAGACGCCGCTCGACGCGCCGCCGCCCGTCCCGCCCGCCGACATCGCCGCCGCGCCGCCGGCCGACTTCCCGCGCGGCGGCCAGCCGATGATCATCCATCAGGCCGCGCAAGCCGCCGCCGCGCCGGCGCCCGGCGCGCCGATCCCCGTGCGCAGCAACGCTTTGCTGCCGCCCGCGCCGATCCCGAATGTCGGCGACGCGCCGCGCCCGCAGCGCCGGGAGAAGAGTTTCCTGGATAAGCTGTTCGGCGGCGCGTGAGCGCAAAGCCCCCTTGCGAGGAGCGAAGCGAGGAAGCAATGACGGCTCCTCGGTTCAGGTCGCTCCTTGCATAAAGCTCGATTTCAGCGCCGTCGCCCCGCCGCGCGCCGTCTCTTTGGTCGGACTGAAACCGGCCGCAAGCATTCGGCGCCCGAGCATGTGCTCGGCCGGGCTGTTGATCGAATCGATGGCGACCAATCTCGGCCCGCTGAAATGGTACACGGAGAAGCGATCTGCTTCCGGATCGCCCGAGAGCACATAATCGTCGGCTTCGAAACTCAGCCCGACCATCTGCAATTTGATATCCTTCTGGTCGGACCAGAACCACGGCGCGGCGCGGTACGGTTCGGCGCGGCCGACGATCGCTTTGGCGACCGCGCGGCCCTGATCAGTGGCGTTTTGCACCGATTCGAGCCGCAGCCGCCGCGCCGCGCTCCAATGCGGGTACGAAGCGCAATCGCCGATGGCGAAAATGCGCGGATCGCTCGTGCGTAAGCGCTCGTCGACCGCAATTCCATTGTCGATCGCCAGGCCCGCCGCCTCGGCGAGCGCGACATTGGGCGTCATGCCGACGCCGATGACGACAAGCGAAGCGGCGATGCGCCGGCCGGATCGGGTCACGACCGAGGCCGCGCCTTTGGCGTCACCCTCGATCCGCTCCACGCTCTCGTTGAGCAGGATGTCGGCGCCCCAAAAGCGATGGCGGCGCAGCATATGGTCCGAGACGAGCGGCGCGACGGCGCGGCCGAGCACGCGCGGCGTCGCCTCGATCACGGTCGTCTTGAAGCCGAGCCCGACCAGGGTCGAAGCGACTTCCAGCCCGATGAAGCCGCCGCCGATCACCACGGCGTCGCCGCCTTCTTGCAAAGCGGCGCGCAGAGCTTCGGCGTCGGCCAGCGACAGCAACGAATGGACGCCCGGCAGGTCAGCGCCCGGGACGGGCAAACGCCGCGCCCGCCCGCCCAGCGCGAGCACGAGATGCGAGAATTCGAGCGCGCCGCCGTTCGACAGCTCCACCCGGCCGGCCCCCCGGTCGAGCGCCGTGGCGCGCGTCTCGAGGAGCAGATCGACGCCATGCTCGGCGAAGAATTTCGGGCCGCGCAGGAATTGCGGCCCGGCCGATGCGTCCTTCAGAAAGGCCTTGGACAATGGCGGCCGGTGATAAGGCGCGACGCGCTCGTCGCTAATCAGCGTGATTCGGCCCTGAAAGCCCTCTTCGCGCAGGCTCGCCGCCGCCTGGGCGCCGCCATGGCCGGCGCCGATGATGACCGCATGCTGCATATCGCCTCTCTCGCGCGTCGACGCGCCAGCGCTCCATAGCCGAACCAGAGCCGCAGCGAAAAGCCTGCGGCCAGGTTGAGCGCCGCCGCCGCTCCGCCTATGGTCGCCTGTCGTCGCGCCTTACTGCGAGTCGTTTAGAATCCATGCCTCTATCCAGCATGACCGGCTTCGCGCGGGCGGCCGGCGCGTATGGAGCCTATCGTTGGGCCTTCGAATTGAAGAGCGTCAACGCCAAGGGTTTCGATCTGCGCCTGCGCTTGGCGCCCGGCTTCGACCGGATCGAAGCCGAGGCGCGCGCGCAGCTCGGCAAGGCGCTGGCGCGCGGGACCTGCTTCGCGACGCTTTCGGCCCAACGCGAGGGCGCCGCCGGCGAGGTCAAGATCAACGCCGCGGCCTTGTCGGCGCTGGCCGAGGCCGCCAAACAGGCGGCGCAGCAGGCCGGCCTTGCGCCGCCGACGATCGACGGTCTCCTCGCCGTGCGGGGCGTCGTCGATCTCGGCGAAGTCGGCGAGGACGAGGAGGGACTCGCCGCAGCCTGCGCCGGCGCGCTGAACAGCCTTGACGAGGCGATCGCCGCGCTCGTCGCCATGCGCCAGGCCGAAGGCGCGGCGCTGCGGGCTTTTCTCGACGAGCGCCTCGCCGCGATCGCGGCGCTGACCAAGGCGGCGGACGAGAATCCGGGCCGCCGGCCGGAGGCGATCCGCGAGCGCTTGGCGCAAACGGTCGCGGCGCTCATCGAATCGAGCCGCGGCTTCGACCAAAACCGGCTCCACCAAGAGGCGGTGCTGCTCGCGGCCAAAGCCGACATTCGCGAAGAGCTCGACCGGCTGACCACGCATGTCGCGGCCGCGCGACAATTGATCGAAACCGGCGGTCCGGTCGGCCGGCGGCTCGACTTCCTCGCCCAGGAATTGGCGCGCGAAGCCAATACGCTCTGCGCCAAGTCGAACGACGTTGCGCTGACCGCGATCGGACTGGACTTGCGCAGCCAGATCGAGCAATTGCGCGAGCAGATCCAAAACGTCGAGTGAATTAGGCCATGGCGACCAAGCGACGCGGCCTCTTGCTGATCCTCTCTTCGCCCTCCGGCGCGGGTAAGACCACGCTGACGCGCATGCTGCTGCAGGACAAGGCGCTCGATTTGACGCTATCGGTGTCTGTCACGACCCGCGAGCGCCGCTCCTCCGAGGCCGACGGCATCCATTATCACTTCATCGGCGCGCGGCAATTCGAAGCGATGCGCGCGGCCGGCGATCTGCTCGAATCGGCCGAGGTCCATGGCCATCGCTACGGCACGCCGCGCGCGCCGGTCGAGGCGGTCTTGAATGAAGGCCGCGACATGTTGTTCGACATCGATTGGCAAGGCGCCCAGCAATTGCGCGAGGCGATGGGCGCCGACGTCGTCAGCATCTTCATCCTGCCGCCGTCGATGCTCGAATTGAAGGCGCGGCTCGACCGCAGAGCCGAGGATTCGGCCGCGCAAATCGCCGGACGGCTGGAGAACGCGCGCAAAGAGATCGCGCGCTGGCGGCAATACGATTACGTGCTGATCAACGACGATTTGCAGCACGCTTATTCGGCGGTGACCGCGATCATCACGGCGGAGCGGCTGCGACGGCATCGCGTCGAAAAAGGCGTCGAGGCGTTCGTGCAGAGCCTGCTGGAGACGCCTGACCGCTCGCTGTGAGGCGCCGCCGAGAGCCGTCGGGGCGCGGAAGCGAGCCGCTCCCGCATGCCTTCGCCTCCAGCGTCGAGCCTTGCTCTCGGACGTTCTCGCGATCGGCGCGGGACGGGCAGGGCCGCGACGGCGCGCCGGCCGCGCAGAGCGTGGATCACCCCGCAAAATCCTCGGCGCGACCCAATTGCGGCGGGCGCTCTTTGCTCAGCCGCTTGCCGACCTTCTCGACGGCGCGCAGCACGCGCAGCAAATTTCCCGACGCGATCTTCGCCAGCGCCTTCTCGTCGAAGCCGCGGCGGAAGAGTTCGGCGAACAGCGCCGGAAAGCAGGCGACGCTTTCGAGGCCGAGCGGCTGCGGCCCGCCGAAAAAGTCGGAGCCGATGCCGACATGGTCGAGTCCGGCGGTCTTGACCAGGTAGACGATATGGTCGGCCAGCTCCTCCAGCGTTGCGCGCGGCGCCGGCCCCTTTTGCGCCTCGACTGCGGCGAGCGCCTCTTTCGGATCGACGCCAGCCGGCGCCTTGCCGTATTTGTCGCGCGAGCCGGCGAGATAGTCGCGCAAGGCTTGCGAGATGAAGCCCGGCACGAACGTCGCCATGACGATCCCGCCATTGTCCTTGAGCCGCGCCAGGACGTCGTCGGGCGCATTGCGCGGATGATCGCATAGCGCGAAGGCGTTGGAGTGCGACAACGCGATCGGCGCTTCGCTGACGTCGAGAACCTGGCGCATCGCCTCATGCGAGACATGGGCGCAATCGACCACCATGCCGAGCCGATTGAGCTCGCCGATCACGGCGCGGCCGAAGGCGCTGAGGCCGCCGGCGCGCGGCGGGTCCGTCGCCGAGTCGACCCAGGAGAGGCTCTCATTGTGGCAAAGCGTCATCAGGCGCGCGCCGGCCGCCTGCCAGATGCGTAACGGGGCGAGCGATTCTTCGAGGCCGACGCCGCCTTCGACCGCGATGAACGAGGCGATCTTGCCGAGCCGCTTCGCCCGCGCGACGTCGCTCGCTTTTCGCGCCGGAAAGAACGTCTCGGGATACGCCTCCTCCAGGCGCCGGATGAGGTCGATCTGCTCCAAGGCCGTTCGGGCCGGATGCGGCGCGTTGGTCGGCTGAAACGCCGCCCAGAATTGCGCGCCGACCATGCCCTCGCGCAAGCGAGGGATATCGGTGTCGCCGCGCTGATGGACGCGGTTAAGATCGTAAGCCTTGACGTCGCCGCGCGCGTCCCTGTCGGTTCGAATTACCCAGGGCAGGTCGTTATGCCCGTCGAAAAGCGGAACCTTGTCGAGCAAGGCGCGGGCCCGCGCCAAAGCTCCGTCATGATGCATCGCGTCCATGGAGCGTCCTTTACCGCGGCGAGACAAGCATCATTCGGGAGCGGATGCAAAGCCCGGCGAGATCCGACGCCGGGGCCAGACGAGAGGTGGCGCGGCGCGTGCGAGCCAGCGTTCCAAACAATGACGGATTGCGCTCTCTCTTCTGGTCCGCCCGTACTTCCGAGTTCGGCGCGGACCCTTTTAGAAAGAGTCCTGGCCGAATTCCGCAACCGTTCGCGCAGCGCCTCTCGCCATGAGTTCGGAGAGCGCCTTCGCTAACGCTTCGCGGAATCGCGCCTCAGCGGGCAAATCGTCGCCGAAAACCTCGGCGAGACCGAGATAGGCGGAGACCAGCGTCGGCGCATCTATTATGCCGCTCGTCATCCGCCGGATTCGCTCAGCCAGCGGATCGCGCACGTCGATCGGCGCGCCCTTCTCGTCGACGCCGCTCGCATAGCGCATCCAGGCGGCGACGCCGAGCGCGAGGCGCTCGAACGGCGCATTCGCCTTGAGCCGGGCCCGGATCGTGTTGAGCAGCCGCTGCGGCAATTTCTGCGAGCCGTCCATGGCGATCTGCCAGGTGCGATGGCGCAAGGCCGGATTGCGGAAACGCGCGATCAGATCGCGCCGGTACGCGGCGAGATCGAGCCCCGGCAGCGGCGGCAAAGTCGGCGCGGCTTCGCAGGCCATCAAGTCCTCGACCAGCCGAGCGAAGCCCGGCGCAGCCATGGTCTCGGCGACGGTCTCATGGCCGGCGAGGTAGCCGAGGTAGGCGAGCGTCGAATGGGCGCCGTTGAGCATGCGCAGCTTCATCAATTCGAACGCTGCGACGTCTTTGACGAACATCGCGCCGGCGCGATCCCAATCCGGCCGGCCCGCGGGGAAGCGATCCTCGATCACCCATTGCGCGAAAGGCTCGGCGACGACCGGCCAGGAATCGTAAAGCCCGCTCGCGGCGGCGACGGATTGGCGGTCCGCGTCGGTCGTCGCCGGCACGATGCGATCGACCATGGTCGAGGGACATTCGACCTCCCCGGCGATGAAACGGGCGAGGTCGCGGTCGCGGTCGTGCAATTCGGCGTAGCGCGCGACGACGCGCTTCAACGTCTCGCCATTGGCCGGCAAATTGTCGCAGGTGAGCAGCGTGAACGGCGCGGTCCCGCTCTCGCGCCGCCGCGCCAGCGCTTCGACGATGAAGCCGATCGCCGAGCGCGGCCGATGCGGCTCGGCGAGATCATGGACGATGTCCGGATGGGCTTCGTCGAGCGCGCCGGTCGCGGGATTGTGGCAATAGCCCTTTTCGGTGACGGTGAGCGAAACGATGCGCGTCTCGGGCCGCGCCATCGCGGCGGCGAGTCTTTCCGGATTTTCCGGCGCGACGACGCACGCAGTCAGGCCGCCGATAACCTGCAGCGACTCGCCGGCGCCGTCGCGTAGCGCCAGCGTATAGAGATTGTCCTGCGGCGCGAGCGCGTCGCGCATAGCGGGATTGCGCAGCGAGACGCCGATCGTCCCCCAGCGCAAATCGCCGGCGGCAAGGACCGCCTCGTTATAGGCGGCTTGGTGGGCGCGATGAAAAGCGCCGAGGCCGAGATGGACGATCCCGGCGCCGAGCGCGCCGCGATCATAGCCGGGCCGTCTGACCGTCGCGGCGAGCTGCGCGACATTCGCGGCGGAAAGGCGGGGCAGGGCGGCGGCGCTCACAAATTTCTCCTTTCAGCGCGCGGCGGCGGGCCGCGCCCGCGCCACGATCCGAGTCGAGTCGGCGAAGCGCAGAGCGACGACGAGCCAGACAGGGGCCGCCGTCATATAGATCGCCGTCATGGCGGATTTGCTCATGCGCGGCAAGGTCGTCGAGCGGACTGTCGGTCGTCGCGACCGCCTCGATGTCGAAGCGCTTATAGAGCGCGCGCGGCCGGAAATCCGGCTGGGCCAGCTTCTCGGCGATCGCGTCATAGAGACGATCGGCGTTCGCTTCGTCGAGGCGCTCGCTGACGCCGAACTAGAGTCGGCGCGCAATGACGCGCGCTTCAGGTTCGATCGGCGGCAAACAGTCCGGATGAAGAGCCACGCGACAGGACTTCAGGAGTACGCCGATCGAAGACCTGCGTGTCGTTCCCGCGCAAGCGGGAAACCAGAACCGCCGCGCGCAGCGGACTCAGTCTGGACTTCCGCTTTCGCGCAAGGGCTGTCCGGGGAAAATGAGGGGCGGCCCTTGCGCGAAATAAGGCGGTATCGAGAGTCTTCGCCGGCTTCTGATTGTAGAAACTCAGGAATCGAGCACGCTCAAGGCGCAAATCCCAAACACTGCGCCGCCATCGAGGCGGGCGCGCCTCAAGGCCGAGCCGGCTTCGCCGGTCGCTCCGCTGCGCTTCGCGAGCCTTGACCCCCGCCCCCGCCCGCCTCGATGGCCTTTTTGCAACCAAGACGTTTTGCTGCCGAAACCGGCCGTCCGGCCGTTTCGGTCAGCAAAACGTCTTGGTCGCCAATAGCCGCGGCGAGCGGTCGCCGTCACCCGGAAGGGGCGAAGCGCAAGCGAAGCACCCGTCATGGCGCCTCATGGGCGGATATCGCTTCGCGCGTACCTTCGAGGCGCCATGGCGGGTTGACGGCGATCGGGCGGCGTGGCGCCGCGGTATTGAAAGCAAGCCAAACCGCTGGACCGAGGCGCTTGCCCCCGAACAGCCCTGCGCTGCCGCGGGAATCACGGCAGACCATGGTGATCGGGCCTTCGACGACATCTGCACGGCGCAGTCCGACCTGGGCGAGACGCGAGGCGAGCGGGCCCTGCGGCGGCCCGCGTCGCCAGCGCCGGCGCGATTTTCGAAGGCGATCATCGCTCCGGAATTGCCGCCGTCCGCGACGCCGGCGCCCGGCATGACGTCGCCCCGGCCTGCGCCGCGATGGCCGAGCATCTGAACGCGGTCATTTTGGACGTCGATCGGCTGCGCCGGCAGAACCCTGATTATTTCGTTTGAAATCCGCCGCTTGCAGCCCCTTCAAGGGCCCGCTCGCGGACAAAAGATTGACGGCGCCGCGGATCGCGGCGACAATGTTCTCTGTTCGTTCAAAGCGACAAGGCGCGAGAGATTTTTTCCAAATTTTTTGCACTTTAACGCTTTGATATTCCACGATTCGCGGAAATTAGAATTTGGAATTTCCAAATCGGCGAGCCGGCCCGCGTTCCGTTACGAGAGCCCTATGCACAGCTTGGACAGCCTGACTTCTTCCCTGACGGCCGGCGGCCCGGAACGCGACGACGCCAGCATGTTCGAACTGGCGCCGGTTTCTCTCTGGCTCGAAGACTATAGCGAGCTGAAAGCGCTGCTCGACGAATGGCGGCGCGCCGGCGTGACCGACTTGCGGGCGTATCTGAGAGAAGATCTCGACCGCGTCAGGCGGTGCGCGAGCCGATTGAAGGTGGTCAAGGTCAACGCCAAGACGCTGTCGCTCTTTGAAGTCGCGAGCCTCGCCGAACTCGTCGCCAATCTCGGCAGCATCTTCCGCGACGACATGATGCTCACCCATCTCGAAGAATTGGTCCAGCTTTGGGAGGGCAAGACCCAATTCGCCAGCGAGACGGTCAATTACGCCATGTCAGGCCGCCGGCTCGACATCCAGCTCAGAGGCGCGATCCTGCCCGGCTACGAGCAGAGTTGGCGGCGCGTGCTCATCGCCATCGAAGACGTCACCGAGCGCGAGACCGCCCGGCGCAAGCTTACGATCAGCGAGGATTACGCCCGCGGCCTGCTGCAGCATTCGCCGGTTTCGCTCTGGGTCGAGGATTTCAGCAAGGTCAAGCAATTGATCGACGAGGCGCGCGAGCGCGGCATCGTCGATTTCCGCGTCTTCACCGACGTACATCCGGAATTCGTGCATCGCTGCATGAGCGAAATCCGCGTGATCGACGTTAATCGGCGCACGCTTGAACTCTTCGCAGCGCCGAGCAAGCAGGTCCTGCTGCAGCGGCTCGGCGACGTCTTTCGCGACAAAATGGAGCAGCCGTTCCGCGAGCAATTGATCGACCTCTGGGACGGCAAGCTGTTCCAGCAACGCGAAGTGGTCAACTATTCGCTGGATGGCGCGGAATTGCATTTCCTCATGCAGTTTTCCGTACTGCCCGGACGCGAGCACAATTGGTCGCTGGTTCAGGTCGCCTTGACCGACATCACGGCGCGCAAGAAGGCCGAGGCCTATCTCGAATTCCTCGGCAAGCACGACGTGCTGACCAAGCTCTATAACCGTTCCTTTTACATCGACGAGATCAATCGCCTGGAGCGCAAGGGCTTCGCGCCGGTCACGATCGTCATGGCCGATCTCAACGGCCTCAAGACCGCCAACGACCAATATGGTCACGCCGCAGGCGACGAATTGCTGCGCCGCGCCGGCGAAGTGCTCGTCAAGGTCGCCGAGAAACCCTGCTGCGCCGCGCGTATCGGCGGCGACGAGTTCGCCATTCTCATGCCGAACGCGGACGAGGCGGCCGGCGAAGCGATGATGGAGGACATCCACAAGCTCGCCGAGCTCAACAATCAGTTCTACACGGCGGCGCCGCTCTCCTTTTCGATGGGCGCGGCGACCAGCCGTCCCGGCGAGCGACTCGAAAGCGTGGCGCGGCGGGCCGACATCCTGATGTACGACGCCAAGCGCCGGCACTATTCCGCCGAACACCGCGACCGGCGCGCCAGCGCCGCGGCGGAGTGACGCTCGCGCGAATGCGACCGGCGCGGCTCCGCGAAGCGGCCGCTTCTTCTGAGCGCGACGATGCCGCTTTCCGTCTTTCTCGTCGTCCTCCTCGCCGCCGCCTTGCACGCCGGCTGGAACGCCCTCGTCAAGGTGAGGCTCGATCCGTTCCTCGCCATGACCCTCATCGCGGCGGCCTGCGCTATCATCGCCGCGCCGCTCCTCATCGTCACCGGCTTGCCGCTCTCGGCCGCTTGGCCTTGGCTCCTCGCCTCGACCGTCGTTCATCTCGGCTACTATCTCTTCTTGGCGCAGGCCTATCGCCTCGCCGATATGAGCCAGGCCTATCCGATCGCGCGCGGCGCAGCGCCGTTAATGACCGCGCTGGCGTCGATCGTCTTTGTCCGCGACCCGATCTCGTTCGGCGGCGCGCTGGGCGTCGCTTGTCTCGGCTGCGGCGTCCTGCTGATTTCCGTCAAAGGACAGCGCGCGCTCGCCCCGCCCAGCCTTCGCGCCGTCGCTTGCGCCCTCGCCACGGCGACGACGATCTGCGCCTATACGCTGATCGACGGAATCGGCGCGCGCGCCTCCGGAAACGCCGGCGCCTACGCCGCCGCTCTGTTCACGCTCGACGGCCCGCCGATGCTCATCCTGTGCCTATGGCGCTACGGCCCCGGCGGCATGAAGCCCGCCTTGAAGTTTCTCGCGCCGGGCCTTGCCGGCGGCGTCATGTCGCTCGCCGCCTATTGGATCGTCATCTGGGTGATGACCGTCGCGCCGATCGTGCTGGTCGCGGCCTTGCGCGAGACCAGCGTGCTGTTCGGCGTGCTCATTGCGGCCGTTATGCTCAAGGAGCCGGCGACGCCGATCAGAACGATCGCGGCGACGCTGATTCTCGCCGGACTCCTGGCGATGAGGCTGCTTTGAAGCCAGGACTTGCTCCGGGCCGACCCGAGCGCCCAACATGGCGACTTGCGGCCGCAGCCCTGAAGAGCGCGCCGAGGGAGGACGAAATGAACGACCAAGCGGCGACGCCGATCAAACCCGACGCGGCGAGCGCGATCGTCGCGCGCATCGACCGTCTCCCGGCGACGCGCACGATCTGGACCTATATCGTCCTTCTCGGTCTCGGCTTCTTCTTCGAACTCTACGATATGCTGTTCTCGGCCTATGTGGCGCCGGGCCTCTTCAAGGCGGGCATTTTGACGCCGACGACGCCCGGCCTGTTCGGCACGACCGGAATCGCCAGCTTCATCGCGGCGCTGTTCGCCGGCCTGTTCATCGGCACGATCGCCTGCGGTTTTCTCGCCGACCGGTTCGGCCGCCGCGCCATATTCACTTATTCGCTGCTTTGGTACAGCGCCGCCAATACGATTCTGGCGTTTCAGGACACCGCGTTTTGGCTGAATTTTTGGCGTTTCGTTTCCGGCCTCGGCCTCGGTTTGGAGATGATCACGATCGGCGCTTATCTCTCCGAACTCGCGCCAAAGGCTATACGCGGTCGGGCGTTCGCCTGCTACCAGGCGATCGGCTTTTGCTGCACGCCGATCATCGCCTTTCTCGCTTACCTTCTGGTTCCGATCGCGCCGCTCGGCTTGGACGGCTGGCGCTGGATCGTGCTGATCGGCGCAACCGCCGCGATCTTCGTCTGGTTCATTCGCCTCGCCTTGCCCGAAAGTCCGCGCTGGCTCGCCCAGCATGGTCGGCTCGACGAGGCCAATCGCGTTCTGATGAAGATCGAAGCGAAAGTCGCCGCCGAATATGGCCGGCCGCTGCCGCCGCCCGAGTCCGCAGCGCCGCTCCCCCTTGCCGGAAGCTTCGCCGATATGTGGGCGCCGCCGTTGCGCGGCCGCGTCATCCTGCTTTGCGTCTTCAACGTGTTCCAGACGGTCGGCTTCTACGGCTTCAACAATTGGGCGCCGACCTTGCTCATCGCGCAAGGGATCGACATCACGAAAAGCCTCTTCTATTCGAGCCTTATCGCCATCGCCTCGCCGCTCGGGCCCCTGCTCGGCTTTTTCATCGGCGATAAGGTCGAGCGCAAGCTGATCATCTGCGCGGCCGCCGCGGCGATCCTGATCTGCGGATTGCTGTTCGGCGCGACGACGATTGCGCTCGTCATCATCGCCATGGGCGTCTGCCTGACCTTGGCGAACAACATTCTGTCGTTCAGCTTTCACGCCTATCAGCAGGAGCTGTTCCCGACCGGCATAAGGGCGCGCGCCGCCGGTTTCGTCTATTCCTGGAGCCGGCTGTCGGTGATCTTCAATTCGTTCGTCATCGCGTTCATCCTTCGCGGCGGCGGCGCGCCCGGCGTTTTCGCCTTTATCGCTGCGGCGATGCTCGTCGTGATCCTGACGATCGGCCTTTTCGGCCCGCGCACGACCAACTTGGCGCTTGAGCAGATTTCGAGCTGAGCCTGCGAATGGAGCGGGCGGAGTGATCAGAAAATGAGCATCCGCCCGGCTCGCGTCGCGGCTCGATTGACAGAGCGCATCGCCGTCAGGCCAAATCGGCGCCGGCGTCGTGGCGTGCGGCTCCGAGTTGAAATCCCTGCGCCGTCATTGCGAGCGGAGCGAAGCAATCCATTTCTGGAGCGCCGCGCTCTGCGAGCGGACTGCTTCGTCGGTCCGCTCCTCGCAAATGACGGAGGGCCTCAACGAAGGCCGCTCCGCCGCATGCGCGCTGCGCGCCGCTTGGCGCTTCTCGGGGCTGTTCTTGTCGATCCTTGTCGGGCTTCAGCACGTCACACGCTATAAGTACGATCGTCCGATCTCGATCGGTCCGCAAGTCGTCCGCCTGCGGCCCGCGCCGCACTGCCGCACCCGGATCGCCAGCTATTCGCTGAAAGTCTCGCCGGCCGAGCATTTCGTCAATTGGCAGCAGGATCCGCACGGCAATTGGCTGGCGCGCTTCGTCTTTCCGGAGAAATCCGACGAGCTGAAATTCGAGGTCGATCTCACCGCCGAGTTGGCGGTGGTCAATCCGTTTGATTTCTTCATCGAGCCTTACGCCGAACAATTTCCTTTCGCCTATGACGAGGACCTCAAAACTGAGCTCGTCGCCTATCTGACGCCGGAGCCGCCGAGCCCGCTTCTGCTCGACTTTGTGGCGAGCTTGCCGAAAGAGAGCGTCGGCGCGGTTCAGTTCGTCGTCGATCTCAACGCGAGGCTGCAGCGCGAGATCAAATACGTGATCCGCTTGGAGCCGGGCGTGCAGGCGCCGGACGAGACGCTTGCTCTGCGCTCCGGCTCGTGCCGCGATTCGGCCTGGCTCATGGTGCAGATCCTGCGCCGCCTCGGCCTCGCCGCGCGGTTCGTCTCCGGCTACCTGGTTCAGCTCCGCGCCGATATCGACCCGATCGAGGGACCGCGCGGGACCGATCGCGATTTCACCGATCTGCACGCCTGGGCCGAGGTCTATCTGCCCGGCGCCGGCTGGGTCGGCCTTGACGCGACGTCTGGCCTCTTGTGCGGCGAGGGTCATCTGCCGCTTTGCGCGACGCCGCATTATTCTTCCGCCGCGCCGATCAGCGGCGCAGTCGAAGCCGCCGGCGTCGCCTTCAGCTTCGACATGAAGATCGCGCGCATTCGCGAAACGCCGCGCATCACGCTGCCCTTCTCCGAGGAGGCGTGGAGCAAGCTCGATCAGCTCGGCGAAGCTGTCGACCGCGACCTCGCGGCTCAGGACGTCCGCCTGACCATGGGCGGCGAGCCGACTTTCGTCTCGATCGACGATTTTCAATCGGCTGAATGGAACACCGCAGCCGTCGGTCCGACCAAGCGCGCGCGGGCCGACGCCCTGATCCGGCGCTTGCGCGAGCGCTTTGCGCCTGGCGGCTTGCTGCATTACGGCCAGGGCAAATGGTACCCCGGCGAGAGCCTGCCGCGCTGGGCCTTCGCCCTCTACTGGCGCAAGGACGGCCGGCCGATCTGGCGCGACGCCAGCCTCCTTGCCGGCTTCGCCGAAGCGGCGGAGCCCGGCGATCGGCAGGCGCGACATTTCGCCGAGCGCGTCGCCCAAGTACTCGGGCTTGATCCCGGCTATGTCGTTCCCGCCTTCGAGGACACGGCGCATTGGATCGTCAAAGAGGCGAACCTGCCGGTCAATGTCGATCCGAGCGATTCGAAGATCGAAGACCCCGAGGAGCGCGCCCGTATCGCCCGCGTCTTCGATCGCGGCCTGAGCCGGCCGACCGGGTATGTGCTGCCGGTGCAGCGCTGGAACGCGCCGGCCGAACGGCGCTGGATCAGCGAAAGATGGCCGCTTCGGCGCGGCAAGCTGTTCCTCGTCCCCGGCGATTCGCCGATCGGCTTTCGCCTGCCGATCGGCTCGCTGCCCTTCGTACCGCGGTCCGTTTATCCCTACATCCATCCGCAAGACCCGCTGGAGCCGCGCGACGACCTGCCTGACCCGTCGCGCTGGCGCATCATCGCCAACGCCAACGCCAACGCCCCCGCGCCGGGGCGCCAGGAGCCGATCGAGCAAGTTGTCGGCGAATCGGCGGCGGTACGCACCGCGCTGACCGTCGAGCCGCGCGACGGCGTTCTTCACGTTTTCATGCCGCCGGTTTCGACGATCGAGGACTACCTCGAATTGCTCGTCGCGGTCGAAGAGACCGCCGCGAAGCTCGGCCTGCCAGTCCATATCGAAGGCTATGCCCCGCCTTACGATCCGCGCATTGACGTCATCAAGGTCACGCCCGATCCCGGCGTCATCGAAGTCAACATCCATCCGGCCGCGACCTGGCGGCAGGCGGTCGAGACGACGCGCGGCCTTTACGAAGACGCGCGCCAGGCCCGGCTCGGCGCCGACAAGTTCATGACCGACGGACGCCATGCCGGAACCGGCGGCGGCAATCACATCGTGATCGGCGCGGCCCATCCGTCGGACTCGCCCTTCCTCCGCCGGCCCGATCTCCTGGCGAGCCTCGTCCGCTACTGGCAGCGCCGGCCATCGCTGTCGTACCTCTTTTCTGGCCTGTTCATCGGCCCGACCAGCCAGGCGCCGCGCATCGACGAAGCGCGGCACGATTCGCTTTACGAACTCGAAATCGCTCTCGCTCAGGCCGCCGCTGAAAATCCGCCGCCCTGGCTGGTCGACCGGCTCTTCCGCCATCTCCTCGTCGACGTGACCGGCAACACCCATCGCGCCGAAATCTGCATCGATAAGCTCTATTCGCCGGACGGGCCGACCGGCCGGCTCGGCCTGGTCGAGTTCCGCTCCTTCGAAATGCCGCCCGACGCGCGGATGAGCCTCGCCCAGCAATTGCTGCTGCGCGCGCTGATCGCCTGGTTCTGGCGCGAGCCGCAGCAGGGCGGCCTGGTGCGCTGGGGCGCGTCCCTGCACGACCGCTTCATGCTGCCGTTTTTCGTCTGGCGCGATTTCCTGGACGTGCTCGCCGATCTCGACCGTGCCGGCTATCGCTTCGCGCCGGAATGGTTCGAGGCGCAGCGCGAATTCCGCTTTCCCGTCTATGGCCGCATCGAGCATGGCGGCGTCGCGCTGGAGCTGCGCCAGGCGCTCGAGCCCTGGCACGTGCTCGGCGAAGAGGGCATGATCGGCGGCACGGTGCGCTATGTCGATTCCTCCGTCGAACGCCTGCAAGTCAGGGCGACCGGGCTCGTCGATGGTCGGCACGTGATCGCCTGCAACGGCCGCAGAGTTCCGATGACCTCGACGGGGAGCGCCGGCGAAGCGGTCGCGGGCGTGCGCTTCAAAGCCTGGCGGCCGGCCTCCGGCCTGCACCCGACCATCCCCGTCCACGCGCCGCTCACCTTCGATATTCTCGACGCCTGGAGCGGCCGTTCGCTAGGCGGCTGCGTTTATCATGTCGCGCATCCTGGCGGCCGCAATTACGAGACTTTTCCGGTGAATTCCTACGAGGCCGAAGCGCGCCGGCTTGCGCGTTTTCAAGATCACGGCCATACGCCGGGGGCGGCGGCGATTCCGCGCAACGAAATGTCGGGCGATTTTCCGCTGACGCTTGACCTCAGGAGGCCCCTTGGCGAGCGAGTCTAGGTCAGCCTCGTCTCCGCCCGGGCCGGATCGCGTCGCGGCCTGGACGGCCGATTATCGGCCGCTGCCGGGCATCCCGGACGAGTTCATCGCCGCCGACGGCGCGAAGCGCGCCTACTGGACGCGCTTCCTCGACGCTCTGGCGGCCCTCTCGCCGGAAGAGATCGCGCAGCGCTTCGCCGCCGCCGATCGCCGCATCCGCGATATGGGCGTTTCCTATCGCGTCCATGGCGAGGCGGCGGAGCGCCATTGGCCGCTCGGCCGCATGCCGTTGCTCATCGCGGAAGCCGAATGGCGCGAGATCGCCCGCGGCGTCGAGCAACGCGCCGAATTGCTCGAGCGAATCCTCGCCGACCTCTATGGGGAGGGCAAACTCGTCGCGGAAGGCTTTCTGCCCGCGGCGGCGATCGCCGGCTCGAAGGACTATCTGCCGCAGATGAACGGGGTGAAGCCGCGCGGCGGCCATTGGCTGCGCCTTTACGCGGCCGAGATCGGCCGCGGCCCGGACGGCCGCTGGTGGGTGCTCGGCGATCGCGCCCAGGCGCCGTCGGGCTCAGGCTACACGCTCGAGAATCGCCTCGTCCTGTCGCAGACTTTCCCGGCCTTTTTCCGCGAGATGAATGTCGAGCGCCTGGCGCCGTTCTTCCGCGAACTGCGCGCCGGCATGCGCGCCGCGGCGGATCGGCCCGATCCGCGCATCTGTATCTTGACGCCCGGACCATGGAGCCAGACCTATTTCGAACAGGCGTACCTCGCGCGCTATCTCGGCTTCCTCCTGATCGAAGGCGCCGACCTCGTCATGAACGAGGGGCGAATGTTCGTGCGCACCATCGCCGGCTTGAAGCGCGCCGACGTGCTGTGGCGCCATGTCGATTCCGATTGGGTCGATCCGCTCGAACTCAATCCGGCCTCGCGCCTCGGCGCGCCCGGCCTGATCGACGCCATCCGCGCCAGCGGCGTCGCCGTCGAAAACATGCCGGGGACCGGCCTTCTCGAATCGCGCGCCCTGCTCGCCTTCCTGCCGCGGCTCGCCGAGCGGCTGCTCGGCGAAACCCTGCGCATGCCGAACATCGCGACCTGGTGGTGCGGCCAATCGCGCGCGCGCGATCACGTGCTCGCCTCGCTTGACGAGATCGCGATCGCCGGGGCGTTCACGCGCGACGCGCCGGGCTTCGCCGGGCGGCCGATCGTGCTCGGCTCGGAGCTGAGCGCGGAGGAGCGCGGTCGCCTGGAGAAGCGCCTCGCCGAACGCGGCGTCGATTTCGTCGGCCAGGAAGTGGCGCGGCTGTCGACGACGCCGCATTGGGAGAACGGCAAGCTCGCGCCCCGGCCGTTCGTGCTGCGCGTCTACGCGGCGGCGACGCCGGACGGCTGGCGGGTGATGCCGGGCGGCTTCTGCCGCGTCTCCGATAAACCCGACGCGCGCGTCGTTTCGATGGGCGAGGGGGTCGAATCGGCCGACGTCTGGGTTCTCGCCGATAAGCCGGTCGAGGCCTCGACGCTGTTGCCCGCTCGGAGCGAACAGCGGATCGTTCGCCTGCTCGGCAATCTGCCGAGCAGGGCTGCGGACAATCTCTTCTGGTTCGGCCGCTATATCGAACGCTGCGAAGCGACCTTGCGCCTGGCGCGCTGCCTGACTAATCGCGCGATCGATCCCGACGCTTCTTCCGCGGTCGCGCGGCAATCGATCGACAAGCTGAAGACCGTGCTCGTCGCCTGGGGCGCGATTCCCGCCGATGCGGGCAAGCAAGCGGCGGTCGAGGCGAGCGCCGCGGCGTTGCGCAGCGAAGAGAATTATGGCTCGGCCTTGTCGATCGCGCGCGCGGCCCGCCATGCCGCCTCGATCATTCGCGAGCGCTTGACCCAGGACACGTGGCGCTTGATCGGCGGCCTCGAAGAGGGGCTCGCGCGCAGCGGCGGCCGGCCGCTATCCGAGCCCGAAATTCTCGACGCGGTCGAAGCCGCCTTGACGACGATCGCCGCCTTGTCCGGCCTGTTCGACGAAAACTTCAATCGCGGCGCCGGCTGGTATTTCTACGATATCGGCCGGCGGGTCGAACGCGGCATCAACACTTGCCGCTTCGCCCGGCAGCTCGCCGACAAGCCTGCGACCGACAACAATCTCGACGTCCTGCTCGATCTGATCGACTCGCAGATCACCTACCGTTCGCGATACCTGACCGGCGTCGCGCCGGCGCTGGTCCGCGACATGGCGCTACTCGATCCGTTCAATCCGCGCTCGGTCGGGTTTCAGGTGGCGACGATCGACGACCATATCGCCGGCTTGCCCGTCCTGCGCCAGGACGGCATGCTCGAGGAGCCGCGCCGCCTTTCGATCCAGCTTCGCGCCGAACTCTCGACGGATGACGCGGAGCGCATGGATGGGCGCGCGATCCTCGCGATCGAGCAAAGACTCGCTCATCTCGCCGACGCGATCGGCGCGCGCTACTTCCTGCAAAGCGGCAAGCCGAAACACGCCGAGAAGATCATGAGCCTGGCATGATCTACGACGTCAGGCATGTGACGCGCTATCGCTACGAAGCGCCGGTCGCGACCAATTCCTGCGTGCTGCATCTGACGCCGCGGTCCACGGACGGTCAGGAGACGACCGCGAACCATATCGATATCAGGCCGCTGCCGACCGGCGCGGCCGAGCGGGTCGATATTTTCGGCAACCGAGTCATCAGGATGCGGATCGAGGCGCCGCATCGCGAGCTCGTCATCGAATCGACGGCTCAGGTCAAGGTCGAGCGGCCGGCGCCGCCGGCGGCGGGTTTGACGCCGGCCTGGGAGAACGTCGCCGCCGCCGCGGCGGATTCGGATTCGCTCGGGACGGATTCGCCGGCGCTGGGCCTGTTCGAGAGCCGGCTGGTCGGCCTCTATGACGAGATCACCGACTATGCGCGGTCAAGCTTCCCGCCGGGCCGGCCGATCTATGAGGCCGGTCTCGACCTTAGTCGCCGTATCCATGCCGACTTCGCCTATGACAAGGCGGTGACCGAAGTCGCGACGCCGCCGGAGGTCGCCTTCGCCAAGCGCGGCGGCGTCTGCCAGGACTTCGCCCACATCATGATCGCCGCTTTGCGCGGCCTCGGCCTGCCGGCTCTCTATGTCAGCGGCTACATTCGAACCATTCCGCCGCCCGGCAAGCCGCGCCTCGTCGGCGCCGACGCCTCGCACGCCTGGGCGCAGCTCTGGTGCGGGAGAGAGTTCGGCTGGCTCGGCCTCGATCCGACCAACGCGATACCGGTCGGCGATGATCATATCGTCGTTGCGGTCGGCCGGGACTACGCGGATGTCGCGCCGGTGGAAGGGGTGATCGTTTCGTCGGGCGGTCAGGCGCTGGATGTCGAGGTGGACGTGACGCCGCGGACGTTTTAGTTCATCACCACACGACCGGATGCGTCTCTCCGGTTTGCACATTGACGAACCCGTCCGGGGCCTGCTCGCATGGCGCGACCAACACCCAGGTCCAGGGCGCGCAGGTCAGGGTCGCGAACATCAGCCGTTCCGGGAAGCCGGGATGCCAGCGCGGGCGGAAGGTCGGCTCGTACATCCATTCGACTTTCTCCGCCTCCTTGTAGAGGCGCTGCATCTCGGCGTCGAGCTCTTCGGCCGGGCGGCAGGACATCAGGCCGCCGATCTCGAAGCGCACGGTCGCGGCGAGCTTGCCCTCGCGCACCAGAGCCCAGCCGCCTTGCGTCTCGACGAGCGCATTGACGGCCGCGGCCATCGCCTCGTCGGATGAGCCGACGACCCAGATATTGTGCTTGTCATGGCCGACCGAACAGGCGAGCGCCGTCTCCGGCGTCGCCGGGCCGCAGCCGCGCCAGAACATTTTCGAGATTTTCGCTTCGCCCGAGAAGCGGTCGACGATCGCGAATTTGGTGATGGCCTCGGACGGGAGTCGCTGGACCTCGCCGTCGCGGACCGGCAGCTCCATCGTATAGAAGTCGGGATGCCAATGGAACGGCCGGATCACCGCGGCCTTCATCGTCGCGCGGCCGGGCGCCGCCTTCAGCGCAAAATCGGCCGCCGTCACTTTGCGCTTGACGTTGATCGTGTTCGTCGCCCAACCGGGCCAGGCGATGCGCGGGACTGGACCGATATAATTCGCGCCTTCCGAGACCTGCGCGCCGTCGGCCCAGACTTTTTCGATCTTCAAAGAAGGGACATCCGACAGCAGCACGACGTCGGCGTAGCGGCCGGGCGCCAGCGAGCCGACGAACGGCGTCAGCCGCATGTGCCGCGCCGGATTGATCGTCGCGCATTGGATGGCGATTTCCGGCTGCAGCCCGCTTTCGACGGCGAGACGCACATTATAATCGCTGGCGCCGAGCTTCAGCGTATGCGAGGCGCTGCGATCGTCCGTGGTGAAGGCGATCTGCGACCAGTCGGGGAGGTTCTTCTCCAATAAGTACTTGATGATCTCGGGCATGGCGTAGATGCGCAGCTCGATGAACAGGCCGCGCGTCAGCTTGTCCCATGTCTCCTCCGGCGTCTGCGCTTCGTGATCGGAGGCGAGGCCGGCGGCGGCGAAAGCGTTGATCGAGGGAAGGTCGCGCAAGCCCGAAGCGTGGCCCTCGACCACGCCGCGCGCCGCGAAAGTCGCCTCGATCATGCCCCAGAGGCGCTGGTAGGACGGATTGTCCGGATTCCAGACCGCCGGCCAATCCATCACCTCGTCGAGGCCGGGGACCATCAGGCTTTCGGCCATGAAGCTCTTCTGCTCGTCATAGCCGAAATAGCCGCCGCCCCATTCATAGGCGGTCGGCGGCACCGCCGAGCCGGGCAGCGGGAAAATTTTCAGCGGCGAGCCGCGCTTGCGCGCCTCCAGCCAGAATTCGAGATTGTGCGCCCCGTTCACGTTGGAGAATTCGTGGCTCGCCTCGCAGGTCCAGGTGTTGCCGCGCGGCAAGACCAGGGCCGCCTCCCATTCCGGCGTCAGATGCGAGCTTTCGATATGCTTGTGAACTTCGCCGAAGCCGGGAATAGCGGCGAGGCGAGGCTCGCGAAAGCGCTCAGCCGCCTCGCCCGGATACGAGCCCGCCGGCCCGACGAAGGCGATGCGGCGGCCCTTGATCGCGATCTCCCAATCGTCCCGCCAGGTGCGGCTATGGACATCCAGCAAGCGGCCGACGCGCAGGATTTTGTCGGCCGGCCGTTTGCCGAGCGCCGTCAGCGCCAGATCCTGGCGGATGCGGACCTCCCTGCCAGCTTCGATGAGATCGTCGACCGGCAGGGCGGCGGGGCGAGCGGAATCGTCCATGAAGCGGCGCGGTCCGATCGAATGAAGAGCCGCCATGCTGCGCCCGATCGCCGGCAGGGGCAACCCGCGCGGCGCGGCCGACGCCGAATTCGACTGGGCGGCCGATTGACGGCCCCCGGCTTCAGGCCCAAGTGATGCGCCATGAAGCCTATCCATGTCATCGGCGGCGGCCTGGCCGGCTCGGAGGCCGCCTGGCAGATCGCCAAAGCCGGCGTCTCGGTCGTCCTGCACGAGATGCGCCCGCTGCGCGGCACCGAAGCGCACAAGACCGGCGGCCTCGCCGAGCTCGTCTGCTCAAACTCGTTCCGCTCGGACGATGCCGAGACCAACGCCGTCGGCGTGATCCATCGCGAGATGCGCGCCATGGGCTCGCTGATCATGGCCGCAGCCGACGCCCATCAAGTGCCGGCCGGCGGCGCGCTGGCGGTCGATCGCGACGGCTTTTCCGCCGCGGTGGAGGAGGCGATCGGAGCTCGGCCGGAAATCACGATCGAGCGCGGCGAGATCGCCAGCCTTCCGCCGGACGAGTGGGACAACGTCATCGTCGCCACCGGCCCGCTGACGTCGCCCTCGCTCGCCGCCGCGATCGGCGCGCTGACCGGCGAAGAACAGCTCGCCTTTTTCGACGCGATCGCGCCGATCGTCCATCGCGACTCGATCGACATGGACAAGGCTTGGCTGCAGTCGCGCTACGACAAAGCCGGGCCGGGCGGCTCTGGCGCCGATTACGTCAATTGCCCGCTCGATCGCGACCAGTACGAGACCTTCGTCGACGCCCTCCTCGCCGGCGACAAGACCGAATTCAAGGAGTTCGAATCAACGCCCTATTTCGACGGCTGCCTGCCGATCGAAATCATGGCCGCGCGCGGGCGGGAGACCTTGCGCCACGGCCCGATGAAGCCGGTCGGCCTGACCAACGCGCATAACCCGAAGGCGAAGCCTTACGCAGTCGTACAATTGCGTCAGGACAATGCGCTCGGCACGCTGTTCAACATGGTCGGCTTCCAGACCAAGCTGAAATATGGCGAGCAGACGCGCATCTTCCGCATGATCCCGGGCCTGGAGCGGGCCGAATTCGCCCGGCTCGGCGGGCTGCATCGCAACACGTTCCTGAATTCGCCGCGCGTGCTCGATCCGCTCTTGCGCCTGAAGGCCATGCCGCGGCTGCGCTTCGCCGGCCAGATCACCGGCTGCGAAGGCTATGTCGAGAGCGCGGCGGTCGGCCTCGTCGCGGGACGCATGGCCGCCGCCGAGCGGCTCGGCTCGTCGGTCAGCCTGCCGCCGCGCACCACCGCGATCGGCGCGCTGATGAACCACATTACCGGCGGTCATCTCGAGACGATCGATTCGGGGCCGCGGTCGTTCCAGCCGATGAACGTCAATTTCGGCCTCTTCCCGCCGATCGAAGAGCTGCGCTTCGGCGCGGACGGCAAACGCTTGCGCGGACCGGAGCGCGGCGTCGCGCGCAAGCGGGCGCTGTCGGCAAGGGCGGAACAAGATCTGCGCGACTGGCTTACGCGTCCGGTCGCGTCGTCCGCCGCCGAGTAAAGGAGCGGTCTCTTTCCGGCGCTCGGTTGACGAGCGGGACATCCTCTCGCGTAACGAGCGCATCCGCCATAGGATACTTTGTCCGAAAGCTTGCGAGGTGGTCCATGGCGCTGAAAGGCGGATGCTATTGCGGCGCGGTGCGCTATGTCGCCGAGGGCGCGCCGATGCTGAAGGCGCAATGCCATTGCCGCGAATGCCAATATTTCAGCGGCGGCGCTCCTCACATGTTCATGCTCATGCCGACCGGCGGCTTCCGTTATATCAAAGGAACGCCCAAACGATTCGCGCGCAGCGATCTCGACAGCCCCGTGACGCGGGAATTCTGCGCCGAATGCGGCGCCCATCTGATCACCCGCCGGCCGGGCCTTGACGCCGTCATCTTGAAAGTCGGCACGCTCGACGATCCGAGCCACTACGGCGCTCCGCGGATGGCGATCTATACGATCGACAAACAGGCCTTCCACCACATTCCTGACGGCTTGCCGGCTTTTGAGCGGCTGCCGCCGCGCGCCTCCTAAAGGCGAGGCCCCGCATGCCTCTTCCCGACGCGCTCGCCCGCATCGACTGGATCATTGCAAGCTGCCGCCTCCTCGCCGCGACCATGGCCGAGTTCCAGCGCGAAAGGCCCTTCCAGGGCCTCGCCATCGGCACGGCGATCCATCTCGAGCCAAAAACCGCGGCGCTGCTGCTGACCCTCGCCGCCGGCGGCGCGCGGGTCGTCTCGACCGGCAATCTCAATTCGACGCAACCCGAAACCGTCGCGCGCCTTCGCGCGCACGGAATCGCGGTGATCGGCGAACGAACCACCGAAACCGATGCGCATGAGCGGTTTCTCGACGCGATCATCGCCGAGGAGCCCGATCTGTTGCTCGACAATGGCGGCGATCTTTTCGCCCGCGTCGCCGCGCGCGGCTACGCCAAGCTGCGCGGCGGCACGGAGGAGACGACGACCGGGCGCGCCCGGCTCAAGCCATTGCGCGACAAGATCAAGGTCCCCGTCCTCGTCATCAACGACAGCCCGATCAAGCAATTCGCCGAGAACCGTCACGCCGTCGGCCAGAGCCTGTTCGAAAGCTATATGCGCTTCACCAATCGGTCGAGCAACGGCAAGCGCGTCACCGTGTTCGGCTACGGCGCCTGCGGGCGCGGCGTCGCGGCCTGTTTTCGCAACGCGTTCAGCGCGGTCAGCGTCGTCGACGTCGATCCGGTGACGACGCTCGAAGCGCATCTCGACGGCTTTTCGACGCCGCTTCGCGAGACGGCGATCCGCAGCGCCGACCTGCTCGTCACCGTCACTGGCGCGAAGCATGTGCTGACCGCCGCGGATCTGCCGCTGATCAAGAACGGCGCGATCTTGATGAATGGCGGCCACCTGCCGCACGAGATCGACGTCGCCGGCCTGCGCGCTGATCCTTCCGTGATCGGCGCCGACCTTTATCCGAGCGAAGGAATCGAAACCCTCCGCCTCGCCGACGGGCGCGCGATTCATATTCTCGGCGACGGCCATATGGCCAATCTCGCCGGGCCAAGGCCGCTCGGCAACTCGGTCGAATCGATGGACTTAGGCTTCACGCTGCAGGCGCGCTGCCTGGAGCGGGTGGCGCGCGGCGGATTGGGACAGGAGCACTGCGTCGTACCAGTCCCTCGCGATATCGACGCGATGGTCGCCTCGGCTTATCTGGCGATGAATCGCTAGCGCCTGGGCTGAGCCATCCTCCAAGAGCAACGCGAAGGTCATGGGGTCAATAGCGCCGCGATGCGCGCCACAGCGCCCATTGCCGCCGCCATTGCGGCGCTTCGACCGCGGATTCGAAGGGGCGATAATCGGCGCGGTCCATTCGCTTGAGATAGAGCGGGACCAGCGCCAGCGGCAGGAACGCTGCGGCGATCGCGTCCGGCCATCCCGCAGCCAGAGCTTTGTCGAAATGATCACGGGCGAGCCCGCGCATTTCGCGCAACGCGGCGCGAAAAGCGGGACTGTCGCGCCGCCCGATCATATCCTCGCGCGAGACGCCGCGCCTCTCGAGCAGGTCGAGCGGAAGGTACACCTGGCCGCGCGCGCTGGCGATCGGCAGCGCGCGCAACAGCCCGACCGTCGCGTAGGCGACGCCGGCATGGCCGGCGGCCTCGGCGCCGCCGCGATCGCCGCGGCCGAGAACCAGGCCGGCTAGGCGGAAGACCAGCGACGCGGTCTCGCCGCAATAGGTCTCGTAGGCGGCCATGTCGGGCATCGGGTCATGATAGAGATCGAAGGCGCGGGCCTTGAGCAGATCGTCGAACGCGCTGATCGGCAAATGGAATTTCTCGATCGTGTCGCCGAGCGCGGCGGCGACCGGCGAGCCGAGCGCCTCTTCGCGGCGGGAGCCGCCGATCGCCTCGCGCCACCATTGCAGGCGAATCTCGCCGGCCGCGGCCTCGCGCACGATGTCAGGCAGCCGGGCGATTTCGTACGAGAAGGCGTAGAGCGCGAAAAGATGCGGCCGCGCCTCGGCCGGCGCGAAGAGACCGGCGAGCCAGCGGTCGCGATCGTGTTCGCGAGCCAAGGTCTCGCAATGGGCGTAAGCCTGGCTGAGGCGGTCGTCGGCGGCCATGGCGGGCCTTATAGAAGGCGGACGCGGCGCGGGCGAGCGCCAGGGCTTGCTGTCCTGGTTCAGACGGACCTGAGACGGGCGCTGGCCCGCGGCGGCGAAAGCGGGTAATAGCCGGCCGGCGCCCGTCGCCTTGTTGCGGCCAGATTGTCGGGCGAGACCGAAACCAACGGAATAGCGATTTGATCGCCAGAGCGCCAGGTTGGGGCCGATGATCGAGCTGAAACGGGGCGATGCGCCGCAAAAAGCGGGGCGCCTAGGCGGAAGGGCGGGCTGGGGCGCCATAGCCGCCGCGGCGACTCTCCTTGCGGCGGCGATTGTCGGCGGCGCCGGCGCGCAGGACGCGGATTATTGCCAGCAGCTGCGTTCGCAAATCGCGGCGGCGGGCCAGGCGCGCGGCCCGTCGGCCGCCTATGACGCCGCGGCGCAGAAACAGCGGGCCGAGATCGACAAGACCGTCGCCTACGCGCATCAGATCGGCTGCGAAAACCGCAAATTCCTGTTCTTCGGCAAGGACCCGCCGGCGCAATGCGGCGAAATCTACGCCCAGATCGCCCGCATGCAGGCCAATCTCGGCAAGCTGCAGGCGCGCGGCTCGGGCGGCGGCGATCTTCGCGCGCAACTCGCCGCCCGCTATCAGTCGGAATGCGCCGAGCAGCCGCGGCCGCGCGGCTTTTTCGAGGCTTTGTTCGGCAATCCGCGCCAGGAGCCGTCGCAGCGCGTGACCGACGTGCCGGTGGTTCCGGACGCCGGCGCCCAGCCGGATGCGCCGAGCGACAATCTTAACCCCGGCGACGGCGTCGAGGCGCACGCCGGCTCCAAGGAAGTATGCGTGCGCACCTGCGACGGATACTTCTTCCCGATCGGCTATTCGGGCAGCGGCGGCCATTCCGGCGATCTCCAGGAAATGTGCCGCGCGCTGTGCCCCAATGCGGAGACGGCGCTCTACAGCTATTCCCCGTCCGGCGACATCAGCCAAGCGGTCGGGGCGGACGGCACGCGCTACGCTGACCTGCCCAACGCGCTCAAATACCGCAAGAGCCTCGATCCGACCTGCACGTGCCGGCGCCGCGGCCAGAGCTGGGCGCAAGCCTTGGCCGACGCCGAGACGCTGCTTGGCGAGCGCAAGACCGATATTATCGTAACGCAGCAGAAGTCCGACGAGCTGGCGCGCGCGCGGCCGGATCCGAAGGCCAAGCCGAGCAAGGCGCAAGCGGCCGAGGCCGCCAAGAATCCGACGCCGCCGCCTCCTGATGCGAAGAATGCGCCTGACGCGAAGAATGCGCCTGACGCGGTCATCCAAGACCCGAATAACCCGACCGACGCCTTGCTCGGGGAGCAGCCGACCCCGGTCAGCCGCGAGAATTCCGGCATCGCCTCGGGCGACGCGTCGAGCGGGCCGAATTATTCGAAGGCGCAGGGCCAGGTCGAGGAAGTGACCGGCCCGGACGGCGTCAAGCGGCGCGTGCGCGTAATCGATCCAACGCTTTAGCGCGGCCGATCAGCGGCAGGAGATTGGCGAGTTCCGGGCCGGCCTCCCGGCCGGTCAGGGCCAAGCGCAGCGGATGATAAAGGGCGCGGCCCTTGCGCCCGGTCGCCTCCTTGAGCTTGCCGGTCCAGCGGCCCCAAGTCGACTGATCCCAGGGCTCTTCGGGCAGCAAAGCGGCGGCTTCTGCGAGGAAGGCCGGCTCCTCGACGATCGGCGCGATCGCGCCGTCGACGACGCGACGCCATTCCGCCGTCTCGGCCAGCGTCGAAAGGTTGCCGCGCACGGCGAGCCAAAAGGCCTCGCCGCCTTCGACGCCCAGCCCCTTGAGCCGCTCGGCGACCGCCGCATAAGGCAGGATATGCAGCGTGCGGGCGGAGAGCGCGCGCAACTCCGCTTCGTCGAAGCGCGCGGCGCCATGCGACAGATGCTTCAGATCGAAGCTCCGGGCGAGGTCGTCCAATGAGGCGACCGGCCGCACCGAATCGGCCGAGCCGGTCAGCACGGCGAGCGCGGCGGCGGCGAGCGCCTCGACGCCGCTCTCGCGCAGCGAGGCGATCGACAGCGAGCCGGTCCGCTTCGAGAGCCCTTCGCCGCTCGCGTCGGTCAACAGATTGTGGTGGCCGAAGCGCGGCGCACCCCCGGCGAGCGCGTCGAAAATCTGGATCTGCACCGCGGTGTTGGTGACGTGGTCCTCGCCGCGGATGACATGGGTGACGCCCATCTCGAAATCGTCGACGACCGAGGGCAGGGTATAGAGATACGTGCCGTCCTCACGCGCCAGGATCGGATCGGACAACGAAGCGCAGTCGATATGGCTCGGGCCCCGGACGAGGTCGTCCCAGCGGACGATTTCGGGCTTGAGCTTGAACCGCCAATGCGGCTTGCGGCCCTGCGCCTCCAGAGCGGCGCGCTCCTCCGCCGTCAGCTTGAGCGCGGCGCGATCGTAAATCGGCGGCAGGCCGCGCGCCTGCTGGCGCTTTCGGCGGCGGTCGAGTTCGTCAGCCGTCTCGTAGGCCGGATAGAGCCGACCCATGCTTTTCAGCTTTTCGGCCGCCGCCGCATAGCGGTCGAGTCGCTGCGACTGGCGCTCGATCCGGTCGGGCTTGATTCCGAGCCAGGCGAGATCCTCCTCGATCGAGCGGGCGTATTCCTCGCGCGAGCGTTCGCGGTCCGTATCGTCGAAACGCAAGATGAACCGTCCGCCCTCGCGCCGGGCGAAGAGCCAGTTGAGCAAGGCCGTGCGGGCGTTGCCGATATGGATGCGCCCGGTCGGCGAGGGGGCGAAGCGGACGATCGGGCGTTGGGACATGGCCGCCTTCATAGAAGCGTCGCGCAACGCCTGCAACGTGCCGCGAGGCGATTCGGCTCGAGCCGGGGCGCGCTTTGTCAGGCGCGGGCGGCGGTTCAGCCCGCCTCATGTCGCTTGCCCGTTCGGGACAGGATCAGCGATGACGATTTCCCAATGCGCCGCAGCCTTTGGCGCGGCGATGGTCTCGGCGCAGGCGATCAGCGCGACAGTCGCCGCCTTTCGCTGCCGCCGGCCAAAAAACGCGCTGCCCGCGCATGAAGACGCGCCGCCGGTCAGCATCGTGCGGCCGCTTTGCGGGATCGATCCGTTCCTCGCCGAGACGCTGGCTTCGACTTTCGCGCTCGACTATCCGGCTTATGAGATCATCTTCTGCCTCGCACACGCCGACGATCCGGCCGCGGCGGTCGCCCGCCGGCTGATGGCGGCGCATCCCGACGCGCCGTCGCGATTGCTGATCGGCGACGATCGGCCGAGCGCCAATCCCAAGCTCAACAATTGCGCCAAGGGCTGGAAAGCGGCGGCGTACGAGTGGATCATCCTGGCCGACGCCAATGTGATGATGCCGAAAGACTATATCCAGCGCTTGATGGCGCGCTGGCGTCGGAACACCGGCGTCGTCTGCGCGCCGCCGATCGGCTCGGCCCCGGCGACATTCGCTGCGGAAATCGAATGCGCGTTTCTCAACACGTACCAAGCGCGCTGGCAATATATGGGCGAGGCGCTGGGCTTCGGCTTCGCGCAAGGCAAGACGATGCTGTGGCGGCGGGATATCCTGGATCAGCGCGGCGGCATCGAAGCGCTCGGCGCCGAGATCGCCGAGGACGCTGCGGCGACGAAGCTCCTCCACCGCGTCGGCTTGGCCGCGCATGCGGTCGACGGCTCGTTCGAACAGCCGCTCGGAATACGCAAATGGCGCGAAGTCTGGATGCGCCAAGTGCGCTGGGCTCGCCTCAGGCGGGCGACGTTCCCGCTGCATTTCGCGCCGGAATTGCTGACGACCAGCATCTTTGCGGTCGCAGCCTGCTTCATCGGCGCGCCGGCGCTCGACTGGTCGCCTTGGCTGGCGGCGCTCGGCGCCGCGCTGATCTGGTACGGCGCCGAAGCGATGCTCGCCTTCGTCGCCGGCTGGCGCCTAAGCTTCGCCTCGCCGCTGGCCTGGATCGTCCGCGATCTGACGCTGCCGGCGCTGTTCGTTCAGGCCTGGACCAGCAACGAGTTCACCTGGCGCGGCAATGAAATGACCGTCGCCGAGGACGACGAGGCGATGGGCGCCGCGCGGTAGCGAACTCGCCGCGCCTCTCGGTCGCTTCGGTCCCCGCAGCGCCGCCGCCCTTCCGCTCCTCCCTGTCCTTACCTAGAGCTCGGTGAGTAGGGCGCGGGCCTCGACAAGGTCGCGTGTTTCGAAACCCTCGGAAAACCAACGATAGATCGGCGCGAGCATATCGCGCGCCTCTCGCGATTTTCCTTTTGCCGCATGAAGTCTGGCGCGCGCGACGCCGGCGCGAAGCTCCGGCAATTTCGCGCCTTGGCTCGCCGCGGTTTCGATCGCAATCTGAAACTCGGCGTCCGCCTGGTTTTGAGCGTCGGCGCCTGCTCCAAGCAGCAGCAAGCGCCCGCGTTGAGCGTGCAGCTCCGCGTCGCACCAGCTCTCGGCCGTTTCGGCCGAAATCGCGATCGCTTGATCGGTGAGCTGAAGCCCGAGGGTTATTTCGCCGGCCTTTTGATGCAGGGCGGCCAATAGTCTCAGATAGTGCGGAAGACGAAGGCCAGCGCGGGTGCGCCGAAAGTCGTCAAGAGCAGAATGATAGGCCGCCAAACCTTGATCGAACTGGCCAGATTCGGCAATCGCCCATGCGCGGATAAGACTGCTCCAGGCCGCATAATAGTCGAAGCCGTGCTTGGCGCAGATGTTCCCCGATTCCGTCGCCGCTTCGAACGCAGCTTCGGGGTCTCCTCTGAATTGATGCAGCATAGCGAGGTAGTTGAGCGCGAGCGCGAGGCTGAATGGATGGGAAAGCTGGCGCGCGAGGGCTAATCCCTCCTCGGCGATGGTGACGGCGCGAAGAGGGTAGCCCAGGTGCCACTCGCAATGGCTGAGATAGGCCCGACAGAACACGCCTATGTTCATTCCGTATACCTCGGAATGATAGTGGTCGCGGTACGCGCTCGCCTTTGCGCTTCTCTCCAGCGCGTCTCGCGCGGACTGGAATTGGCCGAAGTGAAAGGCGAGCACGCCTATAGAATGGTCAGCCTCGACCAGACGAGCCGGGTCGCCGCTTCGTCTCGCCAGTCGAGCCGATTCCTCAGTGAGCCTTGCGGTCGCCCGCAGGTTGGCGCGCACCTGATAGACGTAGCTCAGCCCTCTCAAGGCGAGCAACAGATCGAGGTCGCTGCCCAATTCTCGGCTGAGCTCCTCGGCGCGCTGATACGCCGCTTCCGCCTCACGCGAGGCGAATCCCTTGGTCGCAATGAAAGGACCGCCCAGGCCAAGCTGCAAAGAAAGCTCGAAACGCGAGCGTGCTTCTCCAGGAGGAATCGCCCGGACGCATTCAAGCCCGAAATTCAGATGGGCGATCGCCTCCTTGTTCGCGGATCGATTGGCGGCGAGGCGGCCCGCCTGGAGCCAGTATGGCACAGCTTTCTCCGCCAATCCCGCCTCGCTGTAGTGCCGGGCGATCAGCTCCGGCTGAGCGTCGCGAAGCTGCGGAAACTGCGCCTCGATCGATGCGGCGATTCGCGCGTGCAATTCCTGGCGACGTCGCTTCAATAGGCTTTCGTAAGCGGCGTCGCGCACGAGGGCGTGCTTGAAAACATAGGTGGCGGCAGGCGGAAAGCCTTGGCGAAACACGAGCTCTGCCGAAAGCAGACGATCAAGGGCTGCTGCGAGCTCCGCCTCAGGCATCGAGACCACCGTCGCAAGCAACTCGTGATCGAACTCCCGGCCAATACAGGCTCCGATCTGAGCGATCTCTTTCACGGGGGCGAGGCGATCAAGCCGCGCCAACAACGAGTCGTGCAGCGTCGCGGGGATCGCCACAGGCGGGAGTGGTCCGGCAAGCGCGTACCGGTCGCCGGCGTCGCGGAGAATGCCGGCTTCCAACACCGCTTTGGTGAGCTCCTCGGTAAAAAGCGGGACGCCCTCCGTGCGCGCCAATATCTGCCTCAGGACTTCTTCGGGCAGCGCCTTTCCGTCGGTGATCCGGTCGACCAACGTAATCACCTGTCCTTGCGGCAGGCGATTCAGGGTCAGCAGCGTGACATGCGGAAAGCCGATCCATGGCGCTGGGACATCGGGACGAAACGTCGCGATGAGCAGCACTGGGAGGTCCTGGAGGCGACTGACGATCTGGTCGAAGAGCTCGCGCGAGGTCGGATCGAGCCAGTGGGCGTCTTCGAGCACCATCAAGAGAGGCCCGCGCGCCGCAATTCGATCGAGCCGGTCCATGAACGCTCGGAAGAGAAGCGCCTTTCTTTGCTGCGGGGGCAAATCCAGCGCCGGACCGGGCGTCGGGCAAGGAATGCCGAGCAGGTCTGCGAACAATGGGAGCGAATCGGCAGGCTGGCCGTCCTCGCAGAGGAGCGCTTCGAGACGCCTGAGGCGCTTCTCCGAACTATCGTCGGTTGCGAATCGCGCCGCTCGTTCGAGCTGCGAAACGAACGGAAAGAGCGCACTGTTCGTGTGCTGGGGCGAGCAGGCGTAACTCACGACATTGATTGGCTGGGCCTGTACTCTTTCGCGCAGCGCTAGCGTCAATCTCGATTTTCCGATCCCCGGCTCGCCCGAAATAAGGACGACCTGCCCAGCGCGTCCCTCGGCAAGCCGCCAGCGTGACAGCATCAGATGGAGCTCCTCATCGCGTCCGACGAGGGCGGTTACCCGCGCGCCATGCAGCGCCTCGAATCTGCTTTCCGCGCTGCCTTCGCCGACGACCCGCCAAGCCACGACCGGTTCGGCGAAGCCTTTGAGGGCAAGGGCGCCGAGGCCATCCAGTTCGAACAGATTGCCGATAAGGCGGCGAGTGCTTTCCGCGATGATCACGGCGCCAGGGTCGGCGGCTTGTTGCAGCCGGGCGGCAAGATTGGGGGTCTCGCCCGTCACGCTCTCCTCTTTGGCGGCGCCTTCGCCGAGCAGATCGCCCACCACGACCAGTCCGGTGGCGATGCCGACGCGCGCCTCGAGCGGGCGCTCGGCGTCGGGCGAGATTGCGGCGACGGCTTTCGCGACTCTCAGTCCCGCTCGGACGGCGCGCTCAGCCGCGTCTTCGCTCGCCCGCGGCCAGCCAAAGTAAGCGAGGACGCCGTCCCCGAGGAACTTCGCGACGTGGCCCTCAAGCCGAGCAATTTCGCCCGCCACCGTGTTCTGGTATGCGCGCATGACTTCGCGCAGTTCTTCGGGGTCGAGACGACGGCTTATATCCGTCGAACCCACGAGATCGACAAACATCAACGTCAATTGTCGACGCTCGGGCGAAGTCCGAACGCGCCCCGCCGCCGGTTGCGCCGGCAGAAGCCCGATCGCGTCCAGAATTTTCCGCCGGTGGCCGACAGCCCGCACGCCGATCTCCTTGAGATCGTCGAGGGTCAGCTGAGGCAGGACTTCGAGGTCAATCCCATTCTCCCGGAAAGCCTGTTCGTAAAGCTGCAATCCGAGACTGCGCAACCAATCTCCGATGTCCAAGCTTGCCTCCGTGGGCCTCTCCGCCTGCCGGACGCCGCTCTGTCTCCAGTCACGCAGCCGGTCGCTGAGCCGACGGCCGGACGTTCTGATTGAACCGGAACAGGTTGCCTGGATCGTATTTGGCCTTCAACGCCGCAAGGCGCGCGTAATTCGCGCCGTACGCGCTGGGCACGCGATCGTCCTCGTCCTCCGGCATGAAGTTCACATAGACCCCGCCGGTCGCGAAGGGGGCGGCTTCGGCAAACAGACTGCGCGCCCAATCGATGGACCGCGGCTCGTCCCTCGGGTCGCGCCACCTTGTATGGACGTTCATGACAAAGTTTGCATGACGGTGGGGGTAGGCCGTCGCCTCGACAGCCACGCGGCTCGTCGCGCCGCCTAGCTGGCCGATGAAAATCTCGCACTCGGCGGTCGGCAGTCTCGCGGCGTAGCTTGTGACGACGCCGATCAGGCTGTCGCTCAGCTCCGCAAAATTGTGCGACTTCCAGTAATTGTAGGCGCCGGGGGTGAGGAGCGGATCGAATGCGGTCTGCCAGGCCGCATAGGGCTGCATGCCGACCACGTCGGCGATCGGCTCGCCGAGCGCGCGCAGCGGCCCCAACGCTCGCTCGCCATCGCGCTCATCGCCCGTGTAGCAGACGGCGAAGACGAGGATTTCCTTTCCGTGGACCTCGGTTGGGAGGAAGGGCAGCGGCGGAGCTTTTCTAAGCACCACCCACACCGTGAGCTCATCGGGCGCTCTGGAGGCGACCTCGCGGTACCTTGCGAGCAGTTCGTTCGCCCGCGTAAAGGGATGCACGATCAGTCCCGACAGAACCATGGGACCGACTGGATGCAGGCGAAACTCGAACGAGCTGACGACGCCGAAATTGCCGCCGCCGCCTCGAAGCGCCCAGAACAGGTCCGAATTGTCGGAGGCGCTGGCGTGCACAAGCTTGCCTTCAGCCGTCACGACATCAGCCGAGATCAGATTGTCGGCGGCTAGCCCGAGCTTCCGGCTAAGCCATCCGAATCCGCCGCCCAACGTGAGCCCTGCGACCCCGGTCGTCGAGTTGATGCCGAGCGGAGCGGCAAGTCCGAACGATTGCGCCTCTTTATCGAACTCGCCGAGCGTGACGCCCGGCTCCACGCGGGCGATGCGGCGAGCAGGGTCAATCCGGACGGAACGCATCGGCGAAAGGTCGATGACCAGCCCCCCTTCGCAAACCGCGTTTCCGGCGATGTTGTGTCCGCCGCCGCGCACCGCGAGCAGCAGGCCGTGCTTACGCGCAAAGAGAACGGCGCGGATGACGTCGGAAGCGCCTTTGCAACGTACCGCCGCGCCGGGGCGACGGTTTATCATCGCGTTCCAAACCGTACGCGCTTCGTCGTAGCCGGGCTCGTCAGGCAGGCACACTCCTCCCCGCAAAGAATGACGCAGCGACGCGATAGAATCGCTTCCAACGAGAGTCGCCTCGCCGTGCAACGACAGGAATTGAATGTCGGTCATGACATCTCCTCACATATCGAGATTGGCATGGTTCTGAGGCTGGGAGCCCCCGTCGTCTGTCAGACCGCGAGCGAGCGAGGCGGCACGAATCAAGGCGGCGACCGCGACCCGGCCTTGAGCGGGACAATAACGCGGCGTAAATTTGCGGCGTCTCCCATTTGGGAGTGCTGCAGATGGCGGGGCTGCCGGCCGAAATTCAACGGCTTTTTGACGGCTTATGGGATACGGCGTTCTGGCAGAGCGGGCTGGACGGCCTTTGCCTCCCGCTCCGAGCGCATCACATTGATATCATCATGGACAATGCGGCCGTCGGCGGCGGTCAGGGGGCGAGGCCCCTCTGCTGGGGAGCGCGCGTCAATAAGGAGCATCTCGAAGCGCTGCGGCGGGAAGCGGGCGCGATGCTCAAGGTCGCCGGCGGCATGCCGATCGGCGTCGCCATGGACACCGCGGAGGTCGTGCCCGACCGCGAGCTCTTCAAGAGCGAGATCTACAACAACGTCATTCGACCCATGGACGGGCACTATGGCATCACGGCCTCGCCGTTCGCAGGCGGCATCCTGGCCGTGTGTCGGCCGCCAACAGCGCCCCGGTTTGCCGGTTCGGACATCGGACGATTGCAGGCGATCCTGCCTTACCTGCAAGTCGCTCTGCGCCTCAAGCGGCGGCTCGTCGCCCTCGAATCCCGCGTCACGGCCCTGGAAAGGGCGCTGGACGAACTCAGCGTCGGCTTGGCGATCGCCGGTCGCTCAGGACGAATGTTGTACGCGAACCGTTCGGCCGAGGAGATACTTCGAACAATTGCAAGCGACCGCGAATCGGGCGCGTCGCAGCCGCGCCTGCGCGAGATCGTCGGGCGGCCGGACGGAAGACGATACGCCATCCCGCGAGGTCCGTCGAAGCGGCCGGTGCTTGTACGCTCGATTCCAATAACCGGCGCGGCGGCGGAGAGGTTGCCGGCGAGCTCGGAATGCGAGGTCGCAATCTTTCTGCGTGACCCGGATCGGCGCGCGGATACTCCGAGAGCCGAGCTCATGGCGGCCCTCGGCCTAACCGCGCGGGAAGCGAGTCTCGCCGAACTCCTGGCGCGCGACGTCGCCTTGACCGACGCCGCGGCGATGCTCGGCATCACTCGCGAGAATGCGCGCGTGCACCTCAAGCGTATTTTTTCCAAAACCGAGACGCGGCGCCAGGCGGAGCTCGTCAGCCTGATTCTGCGATCGACGATTTGAAGCTTTGCGCCGTGGTCCGTTCGGGCGCAGCGCGCATGCCCTCATGCGGCGGAGGGAGAGCGGGGCGCGGCGGCGCGGCGCAGGCGGTCGTTGATCGCGGCGCCGAGGCCGTGCGCAGGGATTGGCGCGACGGCGATTTTCTTGGCGCCGCCAGCGTCGAGGGCGCGGAGATGGGCGAAGAGATTGGCGGCGGCTTCGGTCAGATCGCCGCGCGGCGACAGATCGAGCCGCCTCGCCGCTCCGCCCGAGGCCAACGCGCCGGCGAAATCGAGCGCGGCTTCGTCCGGCGCGGCTTCGCGCGCGTTGAGCCGCAAGGTCGCCGCCGGCGCGTAGTGGGAGGAGAGCATGCCCGGGCCGCGCGGAGCATGATCGTCGTCGAGATCGTCTGCGGCGAGCGCCAGGCCCAGCCGGGCTTCGATCTCCTCCCGCGCCAGCGCGCCATGGCGCAACAGGCGCGGCGTTCCGCCGAGGCAAGCGATGATGGTCGATTCGAGCCCAGCACGCGTCGGCCCGGCGTCGAGGATGAGCTCGATGCGGCCGTCGAGATCGGCCAGCACATGCTCCGGCCGCGTCGGGCTGACATGGCCGGAGAGATTGGCGGAGGGCGCGGCGAGCGGGAATCCGGCCGCCTCGATCAACGCCCGCGCCGCGGGATGGCTCGGCGCGCGCAGGGCGACGCTGTCGAGCCCGGCCCGCGCCAAGACGCAGACCTGACATGTCGGCGCGACCGGCGCGACGATGGTCAGCGGCCCTGGCCAAAACGCCTCGGCCAGTCGTCGAGCATGCGCGTCGAACGAGGCTTCGCGCGCCGCGGCGTTCGAGTCCAGCACATGCGCGATCAACGGGTTGAAGGTCGGCCGCTGCTTGGCGGCGTAGATCGAGGCGACGGCGCGGTCCGAAGTCGCGTCGGCGGCGAGGCCATAGACGGTCTCGGTCGGCATCGCGACGAGCCGGCCCGCCTTGAGGCAAGCCGCCGCCTCGGCGATCCCGGCCGCGTCGGCTTTAAGCGTCTGCGTGCGCCGCGCCGGCCAATCGGTCATAATCCGAAGCCGCGGGGCGGCTTGCGACGAAGATAGTTTACATATAAACGGTATCGCATAGGCGGCACAGTATGGGCCTGACTGTCGCCGTCAAGTTTCGAGGGAACGTCCATGACCTACCGCGCGCCCGTCTCGGACATCCTGTTCTCGCTCAACCACGTCGCCGGCCTGAACGAAGCGATCGCGGCCGGCCTGTTCGGCGAGCTCGACGCCGCTGACGCCGCCTCGGTGATCGAGGAGGCCGGCCGCTTCGCGACGGAGGCCATCGCGCCGCTCAATCGCGTCGGCGACCTCGAAGGCGCAAAATACGAGAACGGCGGCGTGACAACGCCGAAAGGCTTTCGCGAGGCCTATCGCGCCTGGGCGGCCGGCGGCTGGGCCGGCGTCACCGGCGCGCCGGAATTCGGCGGCATGGGCCTGCCGCACGCGGTCAACGCCGCCTGCTCCGAACTCTGGGCCGGCGCCTCGCTCGGCTTCGCGCTCTGCCCGCTGCTCAGTGAAGGCGCGATCAGCGCCATCGCGAAATTCGCCGCGCCGGATTTGCGCGACTTGTACCTGCCGAAACTGATCAGCGGCGAATGGACCGGCACGATGAACCTCACCGAGCCGCAAGCTGGTTCGGACCTCAACGCGGTGAAGACGCGGGCCGAGCCGGGCGGCGACGGGACCTACCGCCTTTTCGGCCAGAAGATTTTCATCACCTATGGCGAGCACGACATGGCCGACAACATCGTCCATCTCGTCCTCGCCCGCCTGCCCGACGCTCCGCCCGGCACGCGCGGCCTCTCGCTGTTCCTCGCGCCGAAATTCCTGCCTCGGCCTGACGGTTCGCCGGGCGAGCGCAACGATCTGCGCTGCGCCTCGATCGAGCACAAGCTCGGTATTCACGCTTCGCCGACTTGCGTGATGATCTATGGCGATGGCGGCGGCGCGAAGGGTTGGCTGGTCGGCGAAGAGAATCGCGGGCTCAACGCGATGTTTGCGATGATGAACAGCGCTCGGCTCGGCGTCGGCCTGCAGGGCGTCGCCATCGCCGACCGGGCGCTCCAGCAGGCGCTGTCATACGCCCGCGAGCGGCGGCAGGGCCGCAGCGGCAAGAGCGGCGATGGCGGCATGAGCCCGATCATCGAGCATCCCGACGTGCAGCGCATGCTGTTGACCATGCGCGCGCTCGTCCATGCGGCGCGCGGCCTATGTCATCTGACCGCGGTCGCGATCGATTTGAGCCGTCACGCCAAGACCGACGAGCAGCGCCGCCAGGCCGAGCAGCGCGCCGCCTTGCTGACGCCGGTCGCCAAGGCGTTCTCGACCGATATCGGCGATGAAGCCGCTTCGCTCGGAATCCAGGTCCATGGCGGCATGGGCTATATCGAGGAGACCGGCGCGGCGCAGCATTTCCGCGATTCGCGCATCGCTTCGATCTATGAGGGCACGAACGGCATCCAGGCGATCGATCTCGTCCTGCGCAAATTGCCGCTCGGCGGCGGCCAGGCGGTCGCGCGCGAGATCGCCGACATGCGGGCGATTCAGGCGCAGGTCGCAGCCCGCGACGGCGTCGGCTTCGGCGCGACCGCGGCGCGGCTCGCCGAGGCGATCGACGCGTTCGAGCGCGCGACGCGCTTCATGAGCGCCGCGCCGGAGCCGGAAGACGCGCTTGCCGGCGCGACGCCGTACCTTCGCCTGTTCGGCCTGGTCCGCGGCGGCGCCTGCCTCGCCAAGGCGGGATTGGCGGCCGAGGCGCAGGCTGCAAAGGGCGAAGCGGGCGAGCTCGGCCGCGTCGCCCTGGCGCGCTTCTTTGCCGAGAAACTCTTGCCCGCCGCGTCGGGCCTCGCTGCTTCGATCGAGAGCGGCGCCGGCGCTCTCGGCGATTTCGACCAAGCGATCGGGGGATGACGGCGATGAGCGAACCTATCGAGAAGCGCCGCGACGGCGCGATCCTCCATCTCGTCTTGGCGCGACCCGAAAAGAAGAACGCGATCACCGGCGCAATGTACCAGGCGCTGACCGAGGCGCTCGGCGAGGCGAATCGGGACGACGCCATCGGGGCCGTGCTGATCAGCGGCAAAGGCGGCGTCTTCTGCGCCGGCAACGACATCGGCGACTTCCTCGCCGCTCAGGCGGGCCAGGGCGCCTCGCCCGGCGCCCTCTTCATCCAAGCGCTGCCCCTGTTGGAGAAGCCGCTCGTCGCCGCGGTCGAGGGTCCGGCGATCGGCATCGGGACGACGCTCTGCTTTCACTGCGACCTCGTCTACGCCGCGCCGTCGGCGCGTTTCCAAATGCCTTTCGTCGATCTCGCGCTGGTTCCTGAAGCGGCCTCCTCCCTGCTCGTCCCGCAACGCTTCGGCATGGCCAAAGCGAGCGAGGCGCTGCTGCTCGCCGAGCCGTTCGACGCAACCGAGGCGCATCGTTTGGGGCTGGTCAATGCGGTGATCGAAACCGAGGCGCTTTACGAGCACGCGCTCGCCAAAGCCAAGGCGCTCGCCGCCAAGCCGCGCCGCGCTCTGCTCGCGGCGCGGAAATTGCTGCGCGGCGATCCGAGCGCGGTGCAAGCGCGGATGGCGGAGGAGCTCGTCGCGTTCGGCGAGGCGGTCCGCTCGCCCGAGGCGCGGGCGATATTCCAGGCCTTCCTGCAGAAGAAGGCCCGTCGTGAGCAATGTTAGATCCGAGGCCGCTTCAGTAAAGGTACGCCGTCATTGCGAGCGGAGCGAAGCAATCCAGGAGCCTCGGCGTTTCCTGGATTGCTTCGTCGCTTCGCTCCTCGCAACGACGCGCTAGGGGAGAAGACACATGGTCGCGCCAAGCTTGAGAGGCAAAACCCTATTCATCACCGGCGCGTCGCGCGGCATCGGCCTCGCCATCGCCCTGCGCGCCGCCCGCGACGGCGCCAATATCGCCATCGCCGCCAAGACCGACGCGCCCAATCCGAAATTGCCGGGCACGATCCATACCGCGGCTGCGGAGATTGAGGCCGCCGGCGGCCACGCTCTGCCGCTCGTCGTCGACGTCCGCGACGAGGAGAATGTGCGCAACGCGCTGGCGGAGACGGCGCGGCGCTTCGGCGGGATCGACATCGTCGTCAACAACGCCAGCGCGATCAATCTCGCCGACAGTCAGGCGCTTGAGATGAAGCGCTTCGATCTGATGCACCAGATCAACGCGCGCGGGACGTTCATGGTCTCGAAACTCGCCGCGCCGTACCTGTTCAAGGCGGAGAACCCGCACATATTGATGTTGTCGCCGCCGCTCGACATGAAGGAAAAATGGTTCGCGCCGCATACCGGCTATTCGATGGCCAAATTCGGCATGAGCCTCGTCGTCCTCGGCCTCGCCGGCGAATTCCGCAAGCGCGGCGTCGCGGTCAACGCGCTGTGGCCGCGCACGACCATCGCCACCGCCGCGGTGCAGAACCTGCTCGGCGGCGAGGCGCTGATGCGCGCTTCGCGCAAGCCGGAAATCCTTGCCGACGCGGCCTATCTGATCTTCTTGAAAGACGCTAAGAGCTTCACCGGCAATTTCTTGATCGACGATACGTTCCTCGCCGAGAACGGCGTGACCGAGTTCGATCGCTACCGCGTCGATCCCAGCCAGAAGCTGCATGTCGATTTTTTCGTGCCCGACGATTCGAAGCCGCCGGCGAGCCTAGAGGCGGCGAAGGGCTGAACGTACTTTCCTCCCCCGTCGAAGACGGGGGAGGGGGACCATGCGAAGCATGGTGGAGGGGGCTCCGGCGGTTCAGGATAATTCCCAAACTCAGCGGCCCCCTCCACCGCGCTACGCGCGGTCCCCCTCCCCCGCTTCGCGGGGGAGGATAGGCGGGCCGACATATTTCGCGCGCGGCCGGATGAGAGCGCCGCTCGCGGCTTGTTCGAGCGCGTGCGCGATCCAGCCGACCGAGCGGGCGAGGGCGAAGAGGGTCAGCGGCGCCGAGGCCGGCAGATCAAAGGCGTCGGCGAGTGCCGCGAGGGCGAAATCGACATTCGGCGCTTCGCCGGTCAGCGTTTCGATCGCGGCGCGGGTTTCGATAAAGAGCGGCCTCGCCGGGAACGAGGCGAGGAGAGCGGCGGCGCGCGGATCGCCGTTCGGATAGAGCGGATGGCCGAAGGCCGGCAGCCGCCGGCCTTGCGCCAGCCAGTCGCGCGCCGCCGCGGCCGGGCCGGCGTGGGCGGCGCCGGCGATCAGAGCGCGAATTGAGGCGGTCGCGCCGCCATGCAGCGGCCCCGACAAAGTCGCAAGCCCGGCGAGCAAGCCCGCCGCCAATGGCGCGCCGGTCGAAATCGCGACCCGAGTGGCGAAAGTCGACGCGTTCAGCTCGTGATCGGCGAGAAGGACAAGGGCGCGGCGCAGCACGTCTTCGGCGCAAGGCGCCCGCCAGGCGCCCGCGACGCGGCGATGCAGCGGCGCCGGTCCGCGGACGGGACCAAGCAGCGCGGCGGCGAGCGCGCCGACGAGTTCACCGGCCTCGGCCGCGAGTGCGGCGCGCGATCGGCCGGCCGAAGGCGGATCGGCGGCGGCACGGGCGGCGAGCATGGTCAGCGCCGCCCGCAACGGATGGTCTGGCGCGCCGCGCGTCTGGGTTGGGGACGGGGCGGCGTCGAAATCCACCTCTCCGGCCTGCCATAGGAGGCGCGCGATCTCCTCCAGCGTTGCCGACCGAGCGAGTTCGACCGCGTCGCGGCCGCGATAGATCAAGCGGCCATGGGCGACGGTCGAAACGCTGGAGGCAAGAACCGGATCGCCCCAGCCGATCGTTTCGGCGGCGATCGCGGCGGCGGAGCGCCGGCCGCCGCGCCGGCCGGCCAGGCGTTTGACGTCGCTCGAATCATAAAGGCTGCGCCGCGGGTCCTTGGGATCGGGCTTGGCGCGGATACGTCCGCGGCTGACATTTGCGTACAGCGTCTGACGCTCGACGCCGAGCGCCGCGAGAGCTTCGGTCGCCGTCAGCCAGGCCATGCCGCCTCATATTGATCATTGGGATCAAGATTGACGTCAATCATAGCGGCGCCGATCCTGGCGCGAAACAGCACGGAGATCAAAAATGAACAGCGGTCTCGACGATGTCGTGGCGGCGGAGACGACCCTCTCCGATATCGACGCCAGCGGCGGCGCCTTGATCATTCGCGGCCGCTCGCTGGACGAACTGGCTGGGATCGCCTCTTACGAAGAGACGCTCGCGCTGCTCTGGTCGGGCTTTTTCGACGAAACGCTCGACGCGGCCGGCTTGCGCCGCGCCTTGGGCCGCGCTCGGGCGGAAATTTTTCCGCAGCTTGCGAACAGGCGAGCCCTCGCCGCGCGCCTGCCGATCGTTGACGCCGCGCGGGCCTTGATCGCCGAACTCGCCGACGGCGACGACTTTCACACGGCGCTGCGGCTCGTCGCCGCGCCCGCCGTGTTTACGCCGGCGATCGTCCGCATCAAGCGCGGCCAAGAGCCGATCAGGCCCGATCCCTCACGCGGCCACGCCGCCGACGCCTTGCGCATGCTGCGGCCGGATGCGAGCGCCGAAGAGGGGGCCGCGCTCGATACGTACCTCGTCACGGTTTCGGATCACGGCCTCAACGCCTCGACCTTCGCGGCGCGGATCGTCGCCTCGACGCGAGCCGGCCTCACCTCGTCGGCGCTCGCCGGGCTCAGCGCGCTGAAAGGTCCGCTGCATGGCGGCGCGCCGGGCCCGGTGCTCGATATGCTGGATGCAATCGGCCGGCCGGAAGCCGCCGAAGCCTGGCTCGAAGCGGCGCTCGACAGCGGCGAGCGCCTGATGGGTTTCGGCCATCGCGTCTACCGGGCGCGCGATCCGCGCGCCGACGCGCTGAAAGGCGCGGCCCGGCGGCTGGCGCGCGCCGGCTCGGACCGCGACGGCCGCCTCGCCCTCGCCGAGGCGGTCGAAGCGGCGGCGCTCAGGATTCTGGCGCGGCGGAAGCCGAACCGGTCGCTGAAGACCAATGTCGAGTTCTACACGGCTCTGCTGCTCGAGGCGTTGGGTTTTCCGCGCGACGCCTTCACCGCGATCTTCGCCATGGGCCGGATCGGCGGCTGGATCGCGCATGCGCGCGAGCAGGCGCAGTCGGGACGGCTGATCCGGCCGCAATCGCGGTATGTCGGGCCGCGACCGGAGCGGGCGGCTTGAGGAAGGTACTTAGCGCTCCGGATGGCGCGAATTCCCCGACGCCCGCGCTGTTTCGGGAGTAACCTAAAACGTGGAGGCGGCTATGGCCGTTTGACAGGGCCGAACCGATCTGGCCCTGAACTCCTCAAGCTTGCGCTCCCGAGCAATAGGCGGCATTGCGGCGCGCCGTCGAGCCCGCGCAGACCTCACCCCCCGTACCGACTCGCCAAATCTTTCGACACCCGCGCCGCTTCATCGAGAAATCGCGCGATCACCACCCGCGCCGCCGGCGTACAAGTCCGGTACGTCAAAGCGTAGCCTTGGAAACCGTGATTGTAAGCCCCCGCGAGCCGCTCCTTGCGCGCGTCGCTCGTCGCTTCGGCGGCCAGAAGCGCCGCCATTTTGGCGCGGTAAGCTTCAGTGTCGCCATCGCCGCAAAGCCCGCGCAAATAGGTCAGCGCGCCCATGACTTCGCTCAAGCGCAGGAGTTGAGGCTCGTAAGCCGGCGGCGCGGGCTCCGCCGTCGCGGGCTTCTCCTTGTCCTTTTCTTTGTCTTTATCTTTATCTTTATCTTTATCTTTATCTTT
>JAJPHH010000191.1 GCA_021325385.1 Alphaproteobacteria bacterium | reverse complement strand
GTGGTGATCGAATTGCCGAACGGCGTGTTCATCACGATCACGCCGCGCGCCGTGGCGGCGGGAATGTCGACATTGTCGACGCCGATGCCGGCGCGGCCGACGACTTTGAGCTTCTCGGCCCGTTCGAGCAATTTGGCGGTGACCTTGGTCGCCGAGCGGATGGCGAGCCCGTCATAATCGTGGATGATCCTGGCGAGCTCCTCCTTGTCGAGACCGGGCTTCACGTCGACATCGACGCCGCGCTCCTTGAAGATTGCGACGGCGGCAGGGGAGAGTTTGTCGGAGATGAGTACGCGGGGCATGGGGAAAATCCCTGTCAAAAGAATGCGGCGCTCCTTCCCCCCTTGCGGGGGAAGGTGGCCGGCGGAGCCGGCCGGATGAGGGGTGAACCGGAGGACCCGAAAGGTTTCACGCTTTCGAAGAGCTAATCAGAGAGAACGGCGCGACCCCTCATCCGGCCCTTCGGGCCACCTTCTCCCGCAAGGGCAGAAGGAGAGCTTTTGCTCACGCCGCCTTGGCGAGCTTGGCTTTCTCTTCGGCGAAGGCGAAGTCCAGCCAATGCGTCAACGCTTCGACGTCGCTCGCCTCGACCGTCGCGCCGCACCAGATGCGCAGGCCGGGCGGCGCGTCGCGGTACGACCCGATGTCGTAGGCGACCTTTTCCTTTTCGAGCAGCGACGCCATTCCCTTGGCGAAAGCCGCCTGCGCCTCGGCCGGCAAAGCGGCCACCGCAGGATCGACGACTTTAAGGCAGACGCTCGTGTTCGAGCGCGTCGCCGGATCGACAGCGAGGAAATCGACCCAGGGCGTCCGCTCGACCCAATCGGCGATAATTTTCGTATTTGCGTCGGCCCGCGCGATCAGCGCATCGAGACCGCCGAGGCCCTTCGCCCATTGCAGCGCATCGAGATAGTCCTCGACGCAGAGCATGGACGGCGTGTTGATCGTCTCGCCTTCGAAAATGCCCTCGATCAGCTTGCCGCCCTTGGTCATGCGGAAGACTTTCGGCAGCGGCCAAGCGGGCTTGTACGTTTCGAGCCGCTCGACCGCGCGCGGGCTGAGTATGAGCATGCCATGCGCCGCCTCGCCGCCCAAAGCCTTCTGCCAGGAGAAGGTGACGACGTCGAGCTTGGCCCAATCGAGCTTTTGCGCGAAAGCGGCGGAGGTCGCGTCGCAGATCGTCAGGCCGTTGCGGTCGGCCTTGATCCAGTCGCCGTTCGGCACGCGCACCCCGGATGTCGTGCCGTTCCAGGTGAAGACGACGTCGTTGTCGAAATTGACTTGGGCGAGATCAGGCAATTCGCCGTAGGGCGCCTTCAGCACGCGCGCGTCGAGGTTGAGCTGCTTGACGACGTCCGTCACCCAGCCTTCGCCGAAGCTCTCCCAGGCGAGAATGTCGATTCCGCGTGCGCCGAGCAGCGACCACAGCGCCATTTCGACCGCGCCGGTATCGGAGCCCGGCGTAATGCCGATGCGATAATCGGCCGGGACTCCGAGCGCTTCGCGGGTGAGATCGATCGCGCGCTTGAGCTTGGCCTTGCCGAGCTTGGCGCGATGCGAGCGCCCGAGCGCCGCGTCTTTGAGGATTTCGGGGGTCCAGCCGGGCCGTTTGGCGCAGGGGCCGGAAGAAAAGCACGCGTTTTTCGGCCCCGCGGCCGGTGCGTTCGCCATCTTTGATCCATCCTTTCAGATGGGCGCCTCTCGTTGGGGAGAGGTGTCCCGCTGACGGCGATACGCGAATCGGGGGGAGAAGGTCAAGGAAAATCCGACGCAGGCATACGTGGCGGAACCGTTCGGCTAACGCGAACGCTTGATGCAGGAGAGCCCGGCGAGCTTCGGGATTGGCGCGATCCCAGTCAGGGCCAAAGCCGTAAATTCGTCCTACGGACAACCTCTGGACCGAAGGCGATCGAGAGAAGTACAGCGATCACAAAGAGAGTTAAAAAACAGTGCGCGCTTGATATCGTCAAAACTGAAATGCCGCCGCCGACCCATCAGGTTCGTTTGCTTTTATCCCGCCCTTCTCAGCGAAGCGCGGAGCGTTTCATCGATTCTCGATTGCCATCCCGGCCCTTTCGCCTTGAACGCCTCAAGTACGTCGCGGCTCAACCGGATCGAGACGGCGACTTTGGTCGGCGCCTTTTGCGGGCCGCGGCGCTTCGGCAGGGCGTTGAAGATTTCAGGCGGCAGGACCTCCCTGGCGGGCCTCAGATTCGCCAATTCCTCGTCCGTCAGTTCCGGGCTGTCGACCGCGTCCCAATCCTCTTTGGTGTAGCCGTGGCCCGGCTCGAATTCTTTCGTCCTTTTCCGCGCTTTCATCAGGCTCTCCTTTCCCGCTGGGAAGCCGGCCGCGCGCTAATCAGCGACAGCGCCTCTGTCCCGAGAAATCTAAAAATCACCACAATGACGCGACCGCGAAATCTGCCTGTCGCTTTGAAGCGGCTCTCTCGCTCCATGGTCACAACGGCCGCGCGGAAATCGAATTCCGCCGCGACATGGACGAAATCGATCCCGTGCTTAGCGATATTGGCTAGTCGCTTCGATTCGTCCCAAATGACTCGCATAAAACTGCTATACGATCAGATAGGCGCCGTCAAATTATTTTGTATATACAAACAAAGTCTGCGCTCGGGATGAGAAAGAGCGACGCGGCAAAGTTCACGCCCGCTTTTTGCGCTTGCCGCGTCCCGCCCCATTGAGCCCGCCCTTAGGGCCGGGCGGCTTGATTCTCGGAGCCGGAGTCGGTTCGTACCGCTCGTACCTTACGCCTGTGAAGAACACGATCTGAGCCCCCTCGGATTGTTCCGCCGCCGTCAGACCAGGCGCGGCGTTCGACCGAGATCGAAACATGACCAAATCGCCCATAGCCCCTCTCCGGAAGCGCCGCCTCCCCAAAGCGCGCGCCTCGCGTTTCAGTTAATGGGCGTGAAGGTTAACGATTGGTCAACGGGATCGTCATATTCTCGCTGAGCTGCGCGGCATGCTTAACGGAGCTCGGCGCCTGTGTCCGAATCAACACGTACCCAGCTTCCCTTCCTCGCTTCGCTGGCCGGACGGCGCGACCCCGAGGCGCGCCGCATCCTGCTGCGCGTCGCGACCGACCGGTTTGTCAACGACCCGGCGCCGACCCGAGAGGCGATCGCGCGCTTTGAAAAGGAGGCCGCGCCGCTGATCGCCGGCAGCGATCCGCACACGCTGCTGATCGTCGCGCGCAAGCTCGCGCCGCGGCTCGCGACACCTCCGGCCCTGTTGGAGATGATCGCCGCGCGCGGCGGCGACGCTGCTTTGGCGCTCCTCGAACGCGCGGTCGCCATCGACCGCGGGCGGCTGATCGCGGCGATCGCCGGCGAAGCGGCCGAAGCCGCGGCGGCGGCGCGGCGGACGGATCTCGACGAGGAGTTGATTCGCCTGCTCGCGGCGAGGCCGGAGCCCGAAATCGCGTTGGCGCTCGCCGACAACGCTTCGGCGCCGATCCCCGCAGATGTTTTTGCAGGCCTCGCCCGCCGCGCGGCGCGCGACGAAATACTGGCGCGCGCGCTGCTCGCCCGTCCCGCCGCGCCGCTCGATCAGGCGCCGCTGTTCCTCTACGCCTCCTCGCCCCAACGCGCGGCCATGCTGCTCGCCGCGCAGCGCGCCGAGCTCGTCCGCTCCGCCGCCCCGCCCGCCTGGCCTGGCGGCGCCGAGGCCGCGGCCAAGCTCGAGCGCCAGGCGCTGGCCCGCCAGCCGGCGCAGTTCATCGCGACCCTCGCCGACGCGCTCGGCTGCGCGCCGGATCTCGCCGAGCGCATCGTCGCCGAACCGTCCGGCGAAGCGCTCGCCGTGGCCTTGGCCGCGCTTGGCGCGCCGGAGGATGCGACCATGCGCATCCTGCTGCTCGGCGACGCGGTCAATTTCGACTACAAGCGTCTCGGCGCGCTGACCCGCCTGAAGGACGCGCTGCGCCCGGCCGCGGCGCGCCGCATCGTCGCCGCGATGGTCGGCGCCGCGCCGCAGCGCCGCGCCGCCGCAGCGCCTGAACTCGATCCAAACGCCGCGGCCGCGCCGAGCCGCGCCGGGCCGGCCCGCGTCGATCTGCCGAAGCCGGACGCCGCGCAGGTCCTGCGCCGCCGCCGCGCTTTCGCGCTTGCCGGCGGCGGACCGCGAACCGCGTGAGGGGTTTCGACGCCGCGTTTCGTACTTTTAACACAGCGAAGCGCGACGCCGTCATCGCGCCAGCGGGGCAGGCGGGAGCGCGCTGCCGATCACGATGTCGCGGTCGGCCGGCCATTTCATGCGATAAGCGAGCCGGATATCCTTGCTCTCGCCGGGCTGGAGGTCGAGCGTCCAGCTCATCACGCCGCGTTTGTCGTCGACCTGCTTTTCGGTCGGCGGCGTCGTTTGCGGCAGAAGCTCGGCCGTGATGGCGGCGTTCTCCGAGTACGGCGTCTCGTCGACCACTTGCGCCTTCACCGGGAAATCGTGGAGGTTCTTGACCGTCGTCTTGAATTCGCGCGTTTCGATCTTGGTCTGGTTGTACCAAGTCGGCTCGTTCTCCTTCCGATTGACCGGCGCCCGCGTCACCTTGACCTTGTCGTCCGCGCCGAAGCCGAGATCGAAGCCGTCGCCCGGCGCGACGAAGCCGAGCCGGGCGCGGCCGACGAACATGTCGTCGCGATGCAGCGCGACCTCGCCCGCCAGCAGCGGCGCGTCGCCGGCATTGGTCAGATGCGCTTCGACATAGGCGGTTTGATCGAGGCCCGGCGCAGCCTTGAGCAGGATCGAGGTCGGCGCGTCGACTCGCGCGAGGAGGAACGATTTCTGCGCGCCGTCGGCGGCGAGGCTGACGCGGCCGGGAATTTTGAACTCGGCGCTATAGGCGCTCGCTTCGCCTTGCGCGACGGTCTCTTCCGCGGGCGCGGCCGGCTTGGCCATCGCCGCTTCGCTTTTCGGCTGAAGGGCTGCCGCCGCCTGCGGCGGCGCCGGCGCACGCGCCGCCGATTCGGGCGCATAGACGACCGGCGGCTGCCAGAAATCGATTTTGACCGGCCGCACGTCCGGCGCGTTGACCGCGCGCGCGACGCGCGCGGTCGAGACGGTCAGCGCGACATTGCTCCAATCCTCGCCCGTATGCTGCGACAGCAGCGCTCGCCGCGCCAGCGACACGGTCTTTGCGCCGGTCGTGTCGAGCGTCGCGTCATAGGCCGCGATCCAGCCCGCGCCGGCGATTCGGTAGGAAAGGGTGATCGTCGCACGGGTCGGCGCCGCGGCCGACAGGGCGATGCTGGCGGCGCGGCGCGCCGGAGCGGCCGGCGGGCGCTGGCGCTCCGCCTCGAGCGCCTTGATCTCGTCGTCGAGCGCGCTCGCCTTCGCCTCGGCCGGCCTCAACTCGTCGTCGACCTTGGCGAGGCCGTTGGCGACGACGTCCCACGCCGCGCTCCATTGGGAAATATCGAGAGGCTTGGAATCGAGCGTCAGCTTCTCCGGCGAGGCTTTCGAATAGGCGAGGATCATGTCGTGCTTGGCTTTCAGCGCGTCGATCTTGGCGCGCAGCGCCTGGCGCTCGTCCTTGAGGCTCGCCAATCTGGCCTCGATTGCGTCTTGCGCCGGCTTGGCCGCGGCGGGCTCGACATTGGCGTCGACCGCGCCGATCGCGATCTTCGCTTCGCCCGACCCGGCGACGCGAAGCGAGGCGGGATCGAGCGCCAGCGGCAAGTCCTTGAACGCCAGCACGCTATCGCCGGCCGGCAGATCGAGGCTCGCGACGCGGGTGACCACGGCCGCGTCCGGATAGACCGTCACCGCGTCAATGGCCGATTGGGCGTCGATCTCGGCGGCGGGCGCCGGCGCGGCCCAGAGCAGCACAAGCAGAGACGAGCCGGCGAGAGAGGAGATTGCAACCAGGGAGCGCATGGGATTTCCTTGCAGTTGGGCCGCCGCCACGATTTGCCAGAGGCAGTTTGGCGAATGCTGGTCGCCGCCATGGCGCGAGCATGGCGCAAACTTGGCGCGGCCTTCGCCAAAGATGGCCCCGCTTGCCGTTCCCGCCCCTATCGTCCAAAAAGCCTTTGAACGGCCGCCCGGCGAGAATAGCGGCCGCCCCTCCAGGAACGAAAATTCGAGGCTGACGATGGATATTCACGCGCGCGTCGGCGAAGTCACCGAACGGATCGTCAAGCGCAGCCGCGACCAGAGGCGGCGCTATCTCGATCAGATCGAGGCCTATGGCGAAAAGACTCTCCCGAGGAAGCGCCTCGGCTGCGCGAATTTCGCGCATGGCTTCGCCGCCTGCGCCCCCGCCGACAAGCAGGCGTTGCGCGACGGCGAGGGCCCGAACCTGGCGATCGTCACGACCTATAACGACATGCTCTCGGCCCATCAGCCGTTCGAGCGCTTCCCCGAAATCGTCAAAAACGTCGCGCGCGAGGCGGGCGGAACGGCGCAGGTCGCCGGCGGCGCGCCGGCCATGTGCGACGGCGTCACGCAGGGCGAAGCCGGCATGGAGTTGTCGCTGTTCTCGCGCGACGTGATCGCGCTGTCGACCGCGGTCGCGCTGTCGCATCAAATGTTCGACGCCGCCGTCTATCTCGGCGTCTGCGACAATATCGTGCCCGGCCTGTTGATCGGCGCTTTGTCCTTCGGCCATCTGCCGGCCGTGTTCCTGCCGGCGGGGCCCATGCCGTCGGGCCTGCCCAATGACGAAAAGTCGAAGATTCGCCAGCTCTACGCCGAGGGTAAAGTCGACCGCGCGGCGCTGCTCGAGGCCGAGGCCAAGGCGTACCACGCGCCCGGCACCTGCACCTTCTACGGCACGGCGAACACCAATCAGATGCTCATGGAGATCATGGGCCTGCATTTGCCGGGCGCGTCCTTCGTCAACCCGAACACGCCGCTGCGCGACGCGCTGACCGCGCTCGGCGCGCGGCGCGCGCTCGACATAACCGCGCTCGGCAACCAATATACGCCGGTCGGCAAGGTCATCGACGAGCGCGCCGTCGTCAACGGCGTCGTCGGCCTGCATGCGACAGGCGGTTCGACCAATCACACGATCCATCTCATCGCCATGGCCGCCGCGGCCGGAATCGCCCTGACCTGGGAGGATTTCTCGGACCTCGCCGAGGTCACGCCGCTGCTCGCGCGCGTCTATCCTAACGGCAAGGCCGACGTGAACCATTTCCAGGCGGCTGGCGGCATGCCGCTGCTGATCCGCGCGCTGCTCGACGAAAAATTGCTGCATCGCGACGTGCGCACCGTCTGGGGCGACGGGCTCGACGATTATGTGGTCGAGCCCGGGCTTGGGCCGGATGCTCAGATCGTCTGGCGCGAGCCGGCCAGGACGAGCGGCGACGACAGCGTGCTGCGCGACGGCAAGAACCCGTTTCAGCCCACCGGCGGCTTGCGCGTGCTCGCCGGCCCGCTCGGCCGCGCGGTGATCAAGACCTCCGCCGTCGCGGCCGAGCGCCATGTCGTCGAAGCCCCGGCGCGCGTCTTCCATTCGCAGGAGGAGCTGCATGCGGCCTTCAAGGCCGGCGAACTCTTCCGCGACATGGTCGCCGTGGTGCGATTCCAGGGGCCGAGCGCCAACGGCATGCCCGAACTGCACAAGCTGATGCCGCCGCTCGGCGTGGCGCAGGATCGCGGCTTCAAGGTCGCGCTGGTCACCGACGGCCGCCTCTCGGGCGCTTCGGGCAAGGTCCCCGCCGCCATCCATGTCACGCCGGAAGCGGCGGCCGGCGGGCCGATCGCCAAGATCCGCGACGGCGACATGCTCCGCATCGACGCCCCTGCGGGACGGCTCGACGTGCTGGTGGACGAAGCGGAATGGGCGGCGCGGCCGACCGAGGCCTATGATCTTTCAGCCGCCCATCACGGCGTCGGGCGGGAATTGTTCGCCGCGTTCCGGGCGACCGTCGGCAAGGCCGATCAGGGCGCGTCGATTTTCAGCGTCAACGGCTGAGCGCGCGGCAGACTCTTGGCGGCGGGCGGTTTGATTTTGCGCCATGCGGCGACGAAGGCGGCGGCGTTCGCGGCGACCTTTTCGGCGCGGTCTTGAGGCTTGTAGAGGGCCGAGCCGAGGCCGAAGCCGATCGCCCCGGCCTCGACATAAGCGGCCATCGAGGCGGGCGCGATCCCGCCGACCGGCAGGATCGGGACGCCTGGCGGCAACACCGCGCGCCATGCCTTGACGATCGCCGGCTGGATCATCTCCGCCGGAAAAGCTTTGAGCGCGTCCGCCCCGGCGTCGAGCGCGGCGAAAGCCTCGGTCGGCGTCGCGACGCCGGGCAGCGCGATCAGGCCGCGCGCTTTGGCGGCCTTAATGATGGCGACGTCCGCATGGGGCATGACGACGAGGTCGCCGCCCGCCTCGGCCACCGCAGCGACCTCTTTTTCCGTCCTGACCGTGCCGGCGCCGATCACCGCCTCTTTCGGCGCAATCTTGCGCATCAAGCGGATCGTCTCGAAGGGCTGCGGCGAGTTGAGCGGAGCCTCGATGATCAGAAATCCGGCCTGAATCAGCGCCGTCAAGATCGGCCCCGACTCGTCCGGCCGGATTCCGCGCAGAATCGCGACCAGCGGCAGCTTGACCATGGCTTCGGCAAAACAGGCGCTCACGAACCAACCTTTCACGAAGACTGGTCCTTTTTGAATGGAAACAAATAGCGGCGCAACCGGCGCGACTGGCCTGGATGGGCCGAGGACCGGCGTCGGCCTCGCCATCGTCGATCGGCCCGGATTTAGGTTTCCTTCACCATTTCGGTATGAAATGAGGCAAGCCCGTCCCCGTCGGAGAAAGCCATGTCCGCGTCTAACCGCCTGGCAAGCGCGCCGAGCCGGCTCGTCGCCTGCGCCGCGTCGGCGTTGCTTTTCCTCGCCGGGATCGGCGCGGCGGCGGCCGCGTCGCCCGTGCTCTCCGTATCGATCGATCAGGCCAAGATCGCCAAGGTTCCGGAAGGCACCAAGACGCTGGTGATCGGCAGTCCAATCGTCGCCGACGTCACCTTGCTGCACGGGTCCAACACGATGGTCGTGACCGGCAAGGGCTATGGCGAGACCAATCTCATCGCGCTCGACGGCGAAGGCAATGTCCTGGATGAGAAGATGATCCGCGTCGAGCCGACGAATTCGGTGCTCGTCGTGCAACGCGGCACGGAGCGCGAATCCTATTCCTGCACGCCCAGATGCATGCCGTCGGTCCAGCTCGGCGACTCGGCGGATTTCGGCAGCGACACGCCGCCGGCGGACCAGATTAAGAAGCGCAACGATATGGCCGCGCCGTCGGGCCAGCCGGCGCAGACCCATTGAGGAGCAAGCGCGAGCGGCAAAATTGATCGCCGCCGCTCTTGCTTCTCGGCGTCTGGCGCTCTAAATAGACGCAGTTGGTTTCTCATAGCCTTTCATCGATCGATGGAAGGATTTTTGAGAGTGGGCCCCGGCCGGGACCCGCTCTTTTTTATTGCCGGCGGGGTCTATGGCCGAAGGCCGATTGACGATTGACGTGGAAGACGCTCGCGACGAGCGCGCCGATCCTTTGGACGAGGTCCGCCTCATCGAGGAGAGCGGCCCGGCGAAGCGAATCGCGCGGATCGTCGCCCCGACTTTACGCGGCCTTGGCTTGCGCCTCGTCCGGGTAAGATTTCCGCCGCCGACGGCTGCACGGTGCAGATCATGGCCGAACGCGCCGACGGCCTCATGAGCATCGAGGATTGCGAAGAGGCCAGCGGCGCCCTTTCGCCGGTGCTCGACGTCGAGGATCCGATCGCGCAGGCGTATCGGCTGGAAATTTCTTCGCCCGGCATCGACCGCCCGCTGGTGCGTTTCTCCGATTTCGAGCGCGCGATCGGTCATGAAGCGAAAATCGAGATGGCGCGTCCGGTCGATGGCCGCAAGCGCTTTCGCGGCGTCGTCGAGAGCGTCGAAGGCGGCGGCGATCCGCGCGCGCATATTCGATATGCGGCCGCGGACGGCGCGGAAGCCTCGGCCGCGCTGGCGATCAAGGATATGGGCGAGGCGCGGCTCGTTCTTTCCGATGCGTTGATCCGCGAAGCTTTGCGCCGCGAAAAGGCGGCCAAGAAGGACGCCAAAGAGGCCCGCAAGCGCTCGCGGCGCGGCGCGGCGCCGAAGGCGCCGTGAAGGAATTCGGATTAGGCCGGCGCGCTCGAGAGGGCGCCTCGGCGAGATAAGGAGACTTGAACTCATGGCCGTCAGCGCCAATAGGCTCGAACTCTTGCAGATCGTCGACGCCGTCGCGCGCGAAAAGTCGATCGACCGTTCGATCGTGCTCGCCTCGATGGAGGACGCGATGCAGAAGGCGGCGCGCTCCCGCTATGGTCAGGAGACCGAGGTTCGCGCCGAGATCAATCCCAAGACCGGCGAGATCAGGTTCTCGCGGCTGCTGCTCGTCGTCGAGCAGGTCGAGAACGAAGCGACGCAGATCTCGCTCGCCGAGGCGCGCAAGAAAAATCCCGCCGCGCAGATCGGCGACTGGATCGCCGAATCGCTGCCGCCCTTCGATTTCGGCCGCATTCCGGCGCAATCGTCCAAGCAGGTGCTCGTTCAGAAAATCCGCGAGGCCGAGCGCGACAAGCAGTACGAAGTCTACAAGGACCGCATCGGCGAGATCATCAATGGCGTGGTCAAGCGCGTCGAATACGGCAACGTCGTCGTCGATCTCGGCGGCGCCGGCGCCGGCGAAGCGGTGGTCCGGCGCGACGAATTGATCCCGCGCGAAATGTTCCGTCCGGGCGACCGCATCCGCGCCTATGTCTATGATGTTCGGCGCGAGCAACGCGGGCCGCAGATTTTCCTGTCGCGCACCCATCCGCAATTCACCGCCAAACTTTTCGCGCAGGAAGTGCCGGAAATTTACGACGGCATCGTCGAGGTGAAAGCGGTGGCGCGCGACCCCGGCTCGCGCGCCAAGATCGCCGTGATCTCGAACGATTCCTCGATCGATCCGGTCGGCGCCTGCGTCGGCATGCGCGGCTCGCGCGTGCAAGCGGTGGTCAACGAGCAGCAGGGCGAGAAGATCGACATCATTCCGTGGTCGGCGGACGCTGCGACCTTCATCGTCAACGCGCTGCAGCCGGCGGAAGTGATGAAGGTCGTGCTCGACGAAGATTCGAACCGGATCGAAGTCGTTGTTCCCGACGATCAACTGTCGCTGGCGATCGGCAGGCGTGGCCAGAACGTCCGTCTCGCCTCGCAATTGACCGGCTGGGATATCGACATTCTGACCGAAGCCGAAGAATCCGAACGCCGGCAGAAGGAATTCGTCGAGCGCACCAATGTCTTCATGAGCGCGCTCGACGTCGACGAAGTCGTCGCGCAATTGCTCGCGTCCGAGGGCTTCCGCTCGGTCGAGGAGATCGCTTATGTCGAGCCGCGCGAACTCGCCTCGATCGAGGGTTTCGATGCGGATACGGCGACCGAAATCCAATCGCGCGCGCAAGGCCATCTCGCCAAGGTCGAGGCTGAAAACGACGAGAAGCGCAAGGCGCTCGGCGTCGCCGACGAGTTGAAGCAGGTCGACGGGATCACCACCGCGATGCTGGTCAAGCTCGGCGAAAACGACGTCAAGACGATCGAGGATCTCGCCGGCTGCGCCACCGACGATCTCGTCGGTTGGACCGAGCGGAGCGACGGCGAGACGAAGCAGCATCCGGGCTTCCTCGACGGGTTCGACTTGTCGCGCGAGCAAGCCGAGGCGATGATCATGCGCGCCAGGGTGCTGGCGGGCTGGGTCGAGCCGGCGGCGGAGGCGACGGAGAGCGAAACCGCCGAACAGGAGGAGGCCGGCTAAAGCCGCGCCGCCGGAGGTCGACTTGGGCGAGGCGGATCGCGACGGCCCGGAGCGGACTTGCGCCGCGACGGGCCAAAAGGGGCCGCCGGAAGCGATGATCCGGTTTTGCCTCTCGCCTGAGGGCGTGGTCACGCCGGACCTGAAGCGCAAATTGCCGGGCCGTGGCGTCTGGGTGTCGGCGCGCAAAACCGCCGTCGACCAGGCGGCGAAAAAGCAGGTTTTCGCAAGGGGTTTCAAGGCGGCCGCGCAGGCCCCGCCGGATCTGGCCGGCCAGGTCGAGCGGCTGCTCGAGCAGGAGGCGTTGCAATTCCTGGCGATCGTCAACAAAGCCGGGCTTGTCGTCGCCGGCGCATTCAAGGTCGAGGAGGCGATCCGCGGCGGCGCGATTGTCGCCTTGATTAACGCTTCCGACGCGGCGAAGCACGGCGTCGAAAGGATCGAGCGCCTGGTCAGGACCAGGTTCGGCGCAATGGCGGAAAACGTTGCGCGGATAAATCTTTTTTCCTCGGGCCAATTGGATTTGGCGTTGGGGAGGACAAATGTGATACATGCAGCGCTCCGCGAAGGCGAAGCGAGCGCGGCGTTCCTGAAGAAGGCTCGGCGGCTCGCCGATTATCGCGACGAGGATTAAGGAAATTCCGTCGGAAGCGGCGCAACCCGGCGAGGGCGGCGGCGAGGCCGCCGCAGAGGTAACTGATTTGGCTGGGCTTTGCCCCGGCGCGTGGAAGGGCGAATGAGCGATACGAATAATACCGGCGACAAGACTTTGACGGTGGCGCCGTCCAAGACCCTGCATTTGAAGCGGCCCGTCGAACAAGGGATGGTCCGCCAGAGCTTTTCGCACGGCCGGTCGAAGGCGGTCGTCGTCGAGAAAGTGAAGCGGAGAATTCCCGGTCCGGGCGAAGCGCCGGCGCGCGAGAGCGCGGCGGGCCCCGCCGTGAAGAGCGCGCCGGCGGCCGCGCCCGCGGCGAAGGCGCCCGCGGCTCCCCCGTCCGCCGCTCCGGCGGCGCCGGCCAAGACGGGCGTCGTCCTCCAGACCTTGACCGAAGAGCAGCGCCAGGCGCGAGCCAGGGCGCTGGCCGGCGCCCGCGTGCGCGAAGAGGAGGACCGGCGCCGACAGGAGGCGGAAGCCAAGGCGCGGGCCGAGCGCGAGGCGCGCGAGCGCGCCGAGCGCGAGGCGGCCGAGGCGCGCAAGCGCGACGAGGAAGCGCGCCGCGCCCAGGAGGCGGAAGTCAAGCGCAAGTCCGAGGAGGAGGCGCGCCGGCGTCTTCCCGGCGGCGAGACCGCGCCTGCGGGTTCAGCCGCCGCCGCGGCCGCGCGCAAGCCCGCCCCCGGCGCGCTCGCGGCTCGTCCGGCGCTCGAGGAAGAGGAGACCACCAAGCGGCTGATCCGACGTCCCGGTCAACCGACCAAGGTCGTGCTGCCGCCCCGACCCACGCGCGGCGGCGAGCAGCGCAACCGCAGCCGTCTCACCGTCAGCAACGCGACGGTCGAGGAGGAGGAGCGCGTCCGCTCGATCGCGGCGTTCCGCCGCCGCACGCAGCGGCTCAAGGGCCAAGGCCTGGGCGAGCCGAAAGAGAAGATCGCGCGCGAAATCGTGCTGCCCGAGACGATCACCATCCAGGAACTGGCGAGCCGCATGTCGGAGCGCGGCGTCGACGTGATCAAGCTCCTGATGAAGCAGGGCCGGATGGCGACGATCACCGACGTGCTCGACGCCGACACGGCGCAGCTCATCGCCGAGGAGATGGGCCATACCGTCAAGCGCGTCGCCGAATCCGATGTCGAAGAGGGCTTGTTCGATCTGCCCGACCTCGAAGGCGCGACCGAGCCGCGGCCGCCGATCGTCACGATCATGGGCCATGTCGACCACGGCAAGACGTCGCTGCTCGACGCGATCCGTCACGCCAATGTCGCGGCGGGCGAGGCCGGCGGCATCACCCAGCATATCGGCGCCTACCAGGTCACGGCGCCGAACGGTTCGAAAATCACCTTCATCGACACGCCCGGCCACGCCGCCTTCACGGCGATGCGCGCCCGCGGCGCGAGCATCACCGATATCGTCGTGCTGGTCGTCGCGGCCGATGACGGCGTCATGCCGCAGACGGTCGAGGCGATCCGTCACGCCAAGGCGGCCAAGGTTCCGATCATCGTGGCGATCAACAAGATCGACAAGCCGGACGCCAATCCGGAGCGGGTCGCCACCGAGCTCCTGCAGCACGAAGTGCAGACCGAAAACTTCGGCGGCGAGACGCTGTCCGTCGAGGTCTCGGCGACCAAGCAGATGAACCTCGACAAGCTGCTCGAGGCGATCGCGCTGCAAGCCGAGCTGCTCGACCTCAAGGCCGATCCGAACCGCGCGGCGGAAGGCGCGGTGATCGAGGCCAAGCTCGATCGCGGCCGCGGCCCGGTTGCGACCGTGCTCGTCCAGCGCGGCACGCTCCATGTCGGCGACATCGTCGTCGCCGGTTCGGAATGGGGCCGCGTGCGCGCGCTCATCGACGACAAGGGCGAGAACGTTCAAGCCGCGCCGCCGTCCATGCCGGTCGAGGTGCTCGGCTTCTCGGGCGCGCCGGAGGCGGGCGACCGCGTCGCCGTAGTCGAGAACGAAGCGCGGGCGCGCGAGATCACCGAATATCGCGAGCGTCAGAAGCGCGAAAAGCAGGCGGTGCGCGGCGCGCCGGCGCGCGGGCTCGCCGATATGATGAGCCAGCTGAAGACGGCCGGCCGCAAGGAGCTGCCGATCGTCGTCAAGGGCGACGTGCAGGGCTCGGTCGAGGCGATCGTCGCGGCGCTGGAGAAGCTCGGCAACGACGAGGTCGGCTCGCGGGTCATCCATTCGGGCGTCGGCGGCGTCACCGAATCGGACGTCACCCTCGCCGAAGCCTCGCATGCGGTGATCATCGGCTTCAACGTGCGCGCTCATAAAGAGGCGCGCGACCTCGCCGAGCGCGACGGCGTCGAAATCCGCTACTACAACATCATCTACAATCTCGTGGACGATGTGAAAGCGGCGATGTCCGGCCTGCTTGCGCCGACCTTGCGCGAGGAGATGCTCGGCAACGCCCAGATCCTGGAAATCTTCGCCATCTCCAAGGTCGGCAACGTCGCCGGCTGCCGCGTCACCGACGGCGTCGTTCAGCGCGGCGCCAATGTGCGGCTGATCCGCGACAACATCGTCGTGCACGAAGGCAAGCTGTCGACGCTCAAGCGCTTCAAGGACGAGGTGCGCGAAGTCGGGGCCGGCCAGGAATGCGGCATGGCCTTCGAGAACTACCAGGACATGCGCGTCGGCGACGTCATCGAGTGCTACCGCGTCGAAGAGGTGCGCCGGACGCTGTGAGGCGGATGGCGTCGGACGAATTAAACCGTCATTGCGAGGAGCGAAGCGACGAAGCAATCCAATCGTAGGGCGCAGCCCTATAACGGGATTGCCTCGCTTCGCTCGCAATGACGGGCGAGCTTAAACGATTGGGTCACAGGACCATGACAGCGAGCGTCACACGAGCCGCAGAGGGCTTCGATCGCCGCGCCTTCACAGTGGACGAAATCCTGCGCATGCAGGAAGCCGGCATCATCTCGGACGATGAGAATTTCGAGCTCATCGAAGGCGAGATCGTGCCGATGCAGGCCAAGACGCATGTCCATGAGTTGATCAAGTCGACGCTCATTATGGCGCTCGCGCGCGCTCTGCCTGATCATTTATGGCTCGGCGTGGCGAGCACGATGTATCTTTCGGGGAACACGTTCGTCGAACCTGATCTGGTCGTGTACCCGCGGGGAATTAAGCTCGAGGAGGTCAAGGGGACGGATATCGCCCTGGCGATCGAAGTGGCGCTGACCAGCCTCGCCTATGACCGCGGCCTCAAAGCGCAGCTTTACGCTCGCTCCGGCGTGCGCGAGTTGTGGGTGATCGACGCCAATCGGCGGCGCGCCTATGCGCATACCGCGCCGAAGGCAGGCGCTTGGGAGCGCATTGCCGAGTTTGGTCCGGAGGACGCGCTGGTCTGCCCGGCTATTCCAGGCTTTTCGGTGAAGCTCGGCGCGATCTAATCCGTTATTGCGCCGCGCGCCTGACATTTCCATTTCAGACTGTTTTCCCATGCCTCGTTCGGGACATAACGCCGCCAATCCCTCGCAGCGCCTTTTGCGCGTCGCCGAGGCGGTGCGCCACGCCGCGGTCGAAGCCTTGGCGCGCGGCCATTTCGAGGAGCCGACGCTCGCGGCCCGTTCGCTGACCATTCGCGAAGTGAAAATGTCGCCGGATCTGCGCTTGGCGACGCTCTCCGTCATGCCGCTCGGCGGCAAGGCGCGCGAGGAGACGCTGGCGGCGCTGGAGCGCAACAAGAAAGCCTTGCGCGCCGAAGTCGCGCGAAGGATCAATCTGAAATTCGCCCCCGACCTGCGCTTCGTCCTCGACGACAGCTACGACGCGCAGGCGCGCATCGACGAACTGTTGCATTCGCCGCGCGTCGCGCGCGACTTGAAGCCCGCGGATTCTGAAGATGATTGAACAGGAAACACGAGAACGCGTTACGGAGCCCGAAGCGCGCGCCAAGGGCCAGCGCCGCTCGACGCGCGTCGAGGTCAATGGTTGGCTCTGTCTCGACAAGCCGGTCGGCCTCACCTCGACGCAGGCGGTCTCGCAATTGCGCTGGCTCTACAACGCCAAGAAGGCGGGTCACGCCGGCACGCTCGATCCGCTCGCCTCGGGCGTCTTGCCGATCGCCTTCGGCGAGGCGACCAAGACCGTGTCGATCGTTCAGGACGGCGTCAAGGCGTACCGTTTCGTCGTCAAATGGGGCGAGGAGACCGACAGCGACGATTCCGAAGGCCGCGTGATCGCGACCTCAGACGCGCGGCCCACGGCGGACGCAATCGAAGCGCTCTTGTCGCAATTCACCGGCGCCATCACTCAGACGCCGCCGATCTTTTCGGCGATCAAGGTCGCCGGCGAGCGCGCCTATGACCTCGCCCGCGACGGCGAACAGGTGGAGCTCGCGCCGCGCGAGGTGATCGTGCATCGGCTGGCGCTCGCCGAAGCGGAACGCGATCAGGCGACGTTCGAGGCGGAATGCGGCAAGGGCACGTACGTGCGCGCCATCGCTCGCGATCTCGGCCGCGCGCTCGGCTGCCGCGGGCATGTCATCGCGCTCAGGCGGACGCGAGTCGGCCCGTTCTACGCCGAGGCGGCGGCGCCGCTCGACGCGCTCAGGGAATCGTCGGAGCGGCGGAGCGCCGCGTTGCTTTCGGTCGCCGCCGGATTGGGCGAATGGCGCGCAATCGCCGTCGACCGCAACGGCGCGGCGATCATCCGGCGCGGGCAGAAGCTGTTGCTGCGCGGGCGCGATGCCCCGGAAGAGGGCCCCGCTTACGCGGCGTGCTTCGGCGCGCCGGTCGCGGTGGGCGAGGTCGAAGCGGGGTGCTTCGTGCCGACGCGGGTGTTTAACCTGGCGGGGTGATCCCCTTCTCCCCGCGTTGCGCAGGGCTGTCCGGGGAAATTGAGGGCGAGTTGAACCGCCAGGAGCGCGGACCTCGAAAAAACAGGAGACATCGAGAGTTCTTCGCCGGCTTCTGATTGTCGAGACTCAGAAACGAGCGCGCAAATCTTAAACACGGCGCTGCCATCGAGACGGGCGCGCCTCAAGGCCGAGCCGGCTTCGCCGGTCGCTCCGCTGCGCTTCGCGAGCCTTGCCCGCGCCCGCCTCGACGGCCTTGTGCAACCAAGACGTTTTGCTGCTCGAACCGGCCATACGGCCGGTTTCGGCAGCAAAACGTCTTGGTCGCCAATAGCCACGCCGGCCGAGCGCCGTCACCCGGAAGGGGCGGAGCGCAAGCGAAGCACCCGCCATAGCGCCACGCGAGCGGACATCGTTTCGCGCGTACCTTCGGGGCGCCATGGCGGGTTGACGGCGATCGGGCGGCGTGGCGCCGCGGTGTTGAAAGCACGTCATCAGCTCCGCCGAGGCGCGGGCTTTCCCCGGACAGCCCTGCGCAAGGCGGGGACAAGGTGGCGCGAACCGCCGGATGAGGGGCTGCGCAGGATTCTCAAGGTACGCGCCCCGTGAATCGCTAATCCCATAGCTCAGCGTAGCCCCTCACCGGCCGCTTCGCGGCCACCCTCTCCCCGCTGCGCGGGGCGAGGGAACTCACACCGGCGCGGGATTGCGCTCCGCGAACCCGCGCTGGTGCCAGTACGGATAAACCGGCGTCTCCTCGCTCGCCTTATCAAGCTTCGCGACCTGCTCCGCCGTCAGCGCCCAGCCGACCGCGCCGAGATTCTCCTTGAGCTGCGCCTCGTCGCGCGCGCCGATGATCACGGTCGAAACCGTCGGCCGCTGCAGCAGCCAATTGAGCGCGATCTGCGGCACGGACTTGCCGGTCTCGGCCGCGACCGCGTCGAGCGCGTCGACGACCTTGTAGACGAATTCGTCGGAAACCGGCGGGCCCTGCTCGGCGGTCTTGTGCAGGCGGCTCACGTCCGGCAGCTTCGCGCCGCGCCGGATCTTGCCGGTCAAGCGGCCCCAGCCGAGCGGGCTCCAGACGACCGCGCCGATTCCCTGATCGAGGCCGAGAGGCATCAACTCCCATTCGTAGTGCCGGCCGATCAGGGAATAATAGGTCTGATTGGCGACGTAGCGCGCATAGCCGTAGCGATCGGATACGGCGAGCGACTTCATCACGTGCCAACCGGAGAAGTTCGAGACGCCGATATAGCGGATCTTTCCGGCGCGTACCAGATCGTCGAGCGCGCTCAATGTCTCCTCGACCGGCGTCTGCGCGTCGAAGCCGTGCAATTGATAGAGGTCGATATAATCCGTGCCGAGCCGCTTCAGCGAGCTTTCGAGGGTCTTGATCAAATGGAAGCGCGACGAGCCGACATCGTTGGGCTCGGCGCTGAACCGGAACGTTCCCTTGGTCGAGATCAGGACCTTGTCGCGCCTTCCCTTGATCGCTTCGCCGAGCACGCGCTCCGATTCTCCCGACGAATAGACGTCGGCCGTGTCGAACATGGTCACGCCGGAATCGAGGCAAATGTCGACGATGCGCCGCGCGCCGGCTGCGTCGGTCGAGCCCCAGGCTTTGAAGAACTCGCCTTTGCCGCCAAACGTGCCGCAGCCGAAGGTCAGGGCGGGCACTTTCAAACCAGAGGCGCCCAAGCGTCGATAATCCATGTCTTCATCCTTTCCTGGAAGGGTGGCGGAAACCGATTTTGCGGAATTTAAGCGCCGCGAGCGCTAGAACCGCGAGATCGCCCGGCCAAGGCGATGGCGAGGCGCGGGCGAAAGCGCTAAACCAAGGCGGTCCCGCAATGCGGGAGCGCGCTTCGGCTGGGGAGGCTCGATCGTCATGCTCGCAGGATTCAGCGTCTTTGCGATCCTGATCGCACTGTTCGTCATCGTCACCATCATGATGGGCGTGCGGCAGGTGCCGCAGGGCTACAACTACACGGTCGAGCGTTTCGGCCGCTACAACAAGACCCTGACGCCGGGCCTCGCCGTCATTATTCCCTATTTCGATCGCATCGGCCGTAAATTGAACGTGATGGAGCAGGTGCTCAACGTTCCGAGCCAGGAGATCATCACCAAGGACAACGCCACGGTCAAAGTCGACGCGGTCGCGTTCTTCCAGGTCCTCGACGCCCGGCGCGCCTCCTACGAAGTCGCCAATCTCGAACAGGCTTTGCTCAATTTGGTCATGACCAATATCCGCACGGTCATGGGCTCGATGGATCTCGACCAGTTGCTGTCGCATCGCGACGAGATCAACACCCGGCTTTTGACCATCATCGACGCCGCCGCCCTGCCCTGGGGCGTCAAAGTGACGCGCATCGAGATCAAGGACATCGAGCCGCCCAAGGACCTCGTCGATTCCATGGCCCGCCAGATGAAGGCCGAGCGCGAGAAGCGCGCCGCCGTCCTCGAGGCGGAAGGCCAGCGCCAGGCCGCGATCTTGCGCGCCGAAGGCGCCAAGCAAGCGGTGGTGCTCGAAGCCGAAGGCCGCAAAGAGGCGGCGTTCCGCGCCGCCGAGGCGCGCGAGCGCCAAGCCCAGGCCGAGGCGACGGCGACCAATCTCGTCAGCCAGGCGGTCGCCAATGGCGATCTGGCCGCGCTCAACTATTTCGTCGCCGAAAAATACGTCAATGCGCTGACGGCGCTGGCGACCGCGCCCAATCAGAAGGTCTTTCTCCTGCCGCTCGATCTTGCTTCGCTTGCCGGCACGCTGGGCGGCATCGCCGAGATCGCTTCGAGCGCGCTCGGCGAAAGCCGCGCCAGCGACGCCGCCCGGCATGCGCCGCCAGCCGTGCCGCGGGTCCCGCCGACGCCGCGGCCGCCGGCGCCGCCTGCGCCCCCGCCCAACGCGCCGCCGGTCGCGTGACGGTCGGCGTCATGTTCGACGCGCACATCGCCTATTTCGTCTGGCTGATCGGCGGGTTCGTCCTCTGCGCCGCCGAGACGCTCGCGCCCGGCGCTTTCCTGATCTGGATCGGCGGCGCCGCGCTGATCGTCGGCGCCGTCGATTTTTTCTGGCCGATGGAGTTCACCCTCCAGCTTCTAGTATTCGCCGTGCTGGCGGCCGCGCTCATCCTTGTCGGCCGGCGCGTCTATGGCTCGCTGGAGCGCTCGAGCCCGCCGCCCTCGCTCAGCCGCGCCCAGGCTTTGATCGGCAAGGAATTCTTCCTCGATCAGCCGATCGAGCGCGGCTACGGCGCGATCCGCGTCGGCGACAGCGTCTGGCGCGTCGCAGGCGTTGACACCGCGGCCGGCGTGAAGGTGAGGGTCATCGCGGTCGAGGACGGCAGCATGCTGCGGGTGGAGCGGGCGTGAGGACCGTCATTGCGAGGAGCGGAGCGACGAAGCAATCCATTCATAGGGCGACGTCCTACGAATGGATTGCTTCGCTTCGCTCGCAATGACGGCGTAAGTACTCTCCGCCGTGAAGAACTTCACACCCTCAACGGCATCAGCACGTACAGCGCCGCCGCGCCGTCGCGATCCTGGATGATGGTCGGCGAGCCGGGGTCGGCGAGCTTGATCAGCGCCGTGTCGCTGGCGAGCTGGCCGGCTATGTCGAGCAGGTACCTCGCGTTGAAGCCGATCTCGATCGGGGCCGAATCGTAATCGACTTCGAGCTCTTCGCTCGCCGAACCCGAATCGGGATTGTTGACCGACAGGGTCATCCTGTTGTCGGCGATCGAAAGCTTGATCGCCCGGCCGCGCTCGGAGGAGATGGTCGAGACGCGGTCGACCGCCGCCTGGAACGGCGCCTTGTCGACGACCAGACGCTTGTCGTTATGGGCGGGAATGACGCGCTGGTAGTCCGGGAACGTCCCGTCGATCAGCTTGGTCGTCAGCACCGTGTCGCCGAAGCGGAACCGCGCCTTGGCGGTCGACAGTTCGACCGAAACCTCCGCCTCGACATCCTCGATCAGCTTCTGGATCTCGCTCACCGCCTTGCGCGGCACGATCACGCCCGGCATGCCCGCCGCGCCTTGCGGGGCCGGCATTTCGACGCGGGCGAGACGATGGCCGTCGGTGGCGACCGCGCGCAGCATGGTCGCGCCGCCGACGTCCACGGTGTGAAGGAAAATGCCGTTGAGATAATAGCGCGTCTCTTCGGTCGAGATCGCGAATTGCGTGTTGTCGATGAGCTTCTTCAAATCGGCGGCGCCCAGCGTGAAGCGATGGGTCAATTCGCCGGTGGCGAGATCGGGAAAGTCCGAGGCTGGCAAGGATTGGAGATGGAAGCGCGAACGGCCGGAGCGCAGCAGCAACTGGCCGGTCTCGCCCGTCATGTCGAGCGAGACCTGGGCGCCTTCCGGCAATTTGCGGACGATGTCGTAGAGCACATGGGCGGCGACGGTGGTCGAGCCGTCCTGGGCGACGTCGGCCGGCGCCGATTCGGTCGCCTCGAGGTCGAGATCGGTCGCTTTCAGCGTCAATTGACGCTCGGCGACGTCGATCAGCACGTTCGACAGAATCGGGATCGTGTTGCGCCGTTCGACGATGCGATGCACGTGCCCCAGCGCCTTTAGCAAGGCTGTTCGCTCCAACGTCGCCTTCATCGCAGCGTCTTCTTAATCCTCAAAAAACGGCCGCCGGCGGCGCCGACGGTGCTCCGACTGTGGCAAGAGGGCCGCGCTGGCGCAAGGCCGAGGCTTCGGGCGTCCCCAGCCCTTTCGCCTCGGCTCGGCGCGCCCGCCCAAACCCAGACTTAACCGGCCCTTAAATCGCCGCCTTTAGCTTCGAATGCCTGGCTCGGCAAGCATCCGGGCGATGGATCCGGAGCGGCCGGTCTCCTTTGGACCTTTGGGGCGGGTTGACGAATGTTCGGCCTCGGGCGCAGGCGAAACCGCGAGCGGATCGAGCCGAGATTCGAATCCTCGCCGCGCGGGCGCAGCGCCGATCTGCGCGCCGATCCCGAGGATCGGCCGGGCCGACGCGGCGGCAAGCCGCGCGGCGGCGCGCGCAAGCAGCGCCGCGACCAGCGTTCGTTTGTAGGGCGGCTGGTCTATTGGTGCGTCGTCCTCGGCGTCTGGGCGGTGATCGGCGTCGGCGGCCTATTCGCCTATTACGCCAGCCAATTGCCGCCGATCGACCAGCTCGCCGTGCCCAAGCGGCCGCCCAACATCGCCATTCTCGCCGAGGACGGGACGTTGCTCGCCAATCGCGGCGACACG
>JAJPHH010000084.1 GCA_021325385.1 Alphaproteobacteria bacterium | reverse complement strand
CGCAAGCCGCCTTACACGATCGGCTGGGCCGACATCTATTCCGTGCCGACCTGGATGAAGGAGACGCAGGGCACGATCGAAAAGGAGGTCGAGGAGCTGAAGAAGCAAGGCCTCGTCTCCAAGCTCGTCGTGACCGACGCGCAGGGCGACGCCAACACCCAGATCCAGCAGATTCAGTCGATGATCGATTCCAATGTCGACGCGATCATCCTCATCGCCGGCTCGTCCTCGGCGCCGGCCCGCGTCCTCGCCGACGCCTGCGCCAAGGGCGTCGCGATCATCAATTTCGACAGCCTCGTCGACACCGATCAGGTGACGGCGAAGATCAACACCGATTCGTCGCAATGGGGCGCGAGCGCGGCGAATTTCCTCATCGACGCGATCGGCGGCAAGGGTAAGATCATCGTCCTCAACGGCCCGGCCGGCATTTCGGTGAGCGACGATCGCCGAAAGGGCGCCGAGCCGGCGCTCAAGGCGCATCCCGACGTGACCATCCTTGCGGAGACCAATACCGCTTATAATGTCGCGCCCGCGCAAGAGGCGGTGACGAACCTTTTGTTCGCACATCCCGAAATCGACGGCGTGCTGTCGCTCGGCGGCGCCTTGTCGGCCGGCTCGGTCCTCGCCTTCGACAAACAGGGCCGGCCGCAGGTTCCGATCACTGGCGAAAATGCGCGCCAATTCCTCGAATTGTGGAAGGCCAAGGGCCTCAAGGCCTGGGCGACGATGCAGCCGAATTGGCTCGGCGCGCTGGCGACCTATGCGGCGGTCCAAGCGCTCAACGGCAAGGACATCCCCGCCTTCGTCAAGATTCCGTTGCCGGTCATCGACAATTCGAATCTCGATCAATATCTCGCTCAGGCGAAGGACTTCCCGGCTGACGGCTATATCTACTCGCCCTATGATCAGAAGCTCTTCGACGAGCTTCTCGCTCTAAAGAAATAGAAGGGCTGGAATGGATCGCCCATGACGACGGCGCCGATCCTCGCCGCGCGCGGCGTGTCGAAGTTCTTCTTCGGCAATCGCGTGCTGCGCGACGTCTCGATCGCCCTGCAGCCTGGCCGCATTCACGCGCTACTCGGCGAGAACGGCGCCGGCAAGTCGACCTTGATCAACATCCTGTCGGGCGCGCTGAGGCCCGACAGCGGCGGCGTCGAGGTCGACGGGAAAACTTACCGCGCCTTGAGCCCGCGCGACGCGCGTCGCGCGGGCGTCGCCGTCGCGCAACAGGAGCTTGGCCTGACCAGCCAGATCTCGATTGCCGAGAATGTCGGCCTCGGCGATTTCCCGCGCCGCTATGGCCTAATCGATTATGGCGATCTGGCGCGGCGCGCCAAAGCCGCGCTCGATCTCGTCGGCCTCGATGAAGATTTGGCGAGTCCGGTCGACGATCTGCCGCTCGGCCGCCGGCAAATGGTCGAGATCGCGCGAGCTTTGTTCCGCGAGCCGCGCGTTCTTATCTTGGACGAGCCGACATCGTCCCTTTCCGCGCATGAAGCGCAAACGCTGACTGGTCTGTTGGAGCGCCTGCGCAGCAAGGGCGTCGCCATTCTCTACATTTCGCACCGGCTCAACGAAGTGATGCGGCTCTGCGACTACGTTACCGTGCTCAAGGACGGCGTCGTCACTGCGGATCGACCAATGCAAGGCGTCGACGCCGCCGATTTGGTCCGCCTGATGGTCGGCCGCGATTCGGGACATCTGTTCCCCGAATGGACGCCGGTCGCCGATCGCGAACCTATCGTCTCGGTCGCAGGGCTCTCGTCGAGCGTTCTGCGCGACATCGACATTACCATTCGCCGCGGCGAAGTCTTCGGAATCGGCGGCTTGGTCGGGCAAGGGCAGGAAGACTTGCTGCTCAGCCTTTACGGCGCCCTGCCCGCTTCCTCGCGCAGCGCGACCTTCCGCGGTCGGCCTGGCCTGCCTCGGTCCGTGCGCGCGGCGAATGATCTCGGCCTCGCCTATGTCCCTGCGGATCGCAAGCGTGAAGGTCTCCATCTCGCTCATGCCATCGCCTGGAACCTGATGCTGCCGAGTTTCGCCCGCGCCGCCGCTTTGTCGCTGCGCCGTCGCGGCGCGGAGCGCGGGCTCGCGGCGCAGCTGGCGGATCGTTTTACGATCAAGGGCGATCTGACGCGACAAGTGCAAGTCCTGTCCGGCGGCAACCAGCAGAAGGTCGCGCTGGCGAAATGGATTCCCGGCGATCCTCGCGTGCTGCTGCTCAACGATCCGACCCGGGGCGTCGATGTCGAGACCAAGCGCGAAATCTATGGACTGTTGCGCCGCCTCGCCGGCGAAGGCAAAGCGATCGTGCTTTCCTCTTCCGACACGCCCGAACTCGTTCATCTCTGCGATCGCGTCGCGGTGATGCGCCAGGGCCGGATCGTCGCCAATATCGAGCGCCAGTCGCTGAGCGAAGAGGCGATCGTCGCCGCCTCGATGGGCGCCGAAACCGCGAGGGCGGCGGCGTGAGCGCTGCGGCCGAAACAGGCGCGCGGCTTTATTTCGCCGTCCAGCGACGCCGCAATCGCGATGCGCGCGGCCTGTTGCTCGTCGCCGCCGCTTTCCTCGCACTCTACGCCTATCTCTTCCCGGGACTGCTCAGCGTCGGCGGCTTCGCGAAATTCTCGCAAAGCTGGCTGCCGCTCGCGCTCGTCTCCATGGCGCAAGCGATCATCATGATCGCCGGCGGCGTGAGCCTGGCGATCGGCGCCATGGTCAGCCTCGGCGCGGTGATCGCCGCGACGAGTATGGCCGGCCCGCTCGGCGTCGCCGGCGGCGCCGCGCTGGTGATGATCGTCGGCCTTGCGGTCGGCGCGGCCTGCGGCGCGATCGTCGTCCGCCTAGGCTTGCCGGCGATCGTCGTCACCCTCGCCGCGTCTTTCATTGTCGGAGGCGCCGCTTTGCTCATCCTGCCGCGGCCGGGCGGCGCGATTCCGGCCTGGCTTTCCGATCTCCTTGCCGGCGATACGCCGGTCGCCGCCGCGCTGCTCGTCGCCGTCGTCGTACTCTGGAAATCGTACCTTGCGACGCCGATCGGGCTCAGCCTCTATTCGGCCGGCGAGAATCCCGTCGCCGCTTACCGAGCCGGCGCGCCGGTCGACGCCGCGCGCATCGCCGCCTATGCGGCGAGCGGACTCCTCTCGACCTGCGCCGGCCTGTTCGTCGCCGCGCAGACCGGCTCCGGCGATCCGGTGATCGGCGAAGCCTTCACGCTCAACTCGATCGCGGCCGCGGTCCTTGGCGGCGTCGGATTTCTCGGCGGGCGAGGCGCCATGCGCGGCGCGATCGCCGGCAGCCTGCTCCTGAGCGTCATGATCAACGTCATGTATTTCCTCGGCTTTCCGCCCGTCGCTCATTACATCGCGCAAGGCCTGATCATCGTCGGCGCGGTCGCGCTGCCGCAATTTACCGGGCGAAGGAGCGGCGCGTGAGTCTCAGCGATCCGGTCCGCTTTCCCCGCGTCAGGGCGCGCGCGATTCTCGGCAGCCGTCCCTTCCTAACCGTACTTCTTGTGGCGGCGGTGTGGATCGCGGCGTCTTTCGCCAAACCAGGCTTCGGCGCGTTCGGCCATCTGCGCTACCTCTTCGAACTCGGCGCCGTCGTCGGCCTGGTCGCGATCGGCCAGACCTTCGTCGTCATCGCCGGCGGCATCGATCTTTCCGTCGGCGCGATCATCACGGTCAGCGCGGTGGGCGCGCCCTTGGTCGCGATCCCGGGCGACGGCAGCGGCGCTTTCGCAATTCTCGCCATCCTCGCCGCCGCGACCGCGATCGGCTTTCTCAACGGCCTCGGCGTCGCGTTGCTCCGCGCTCATCCGATGATCATGACGCTCGCTATGGCGACTTTCCTGCAAGGATTGCTGATCCTGATCGCCGGCGGCAGCGCCGTCTCGGCGCAAAACCCCTTGCTGGAATGGCTTGGCGACGCTCGGCCGGGCGGCGTGCCCGCCGGCGTGATCGTCTGGATTTTCGCCTCGGCTTTGGCCCTGGCCGCGCTGCACGCGACGCCGTTCGGCGCGCGCGTCTTCGCCCTCGGCGCCAATCCGCTCGCCTCGACCCTTTCCGGGATCGACGCCCGCGCCACCACGATCGCCGTCTACGCGATCAGCGGCTTCGCGTCGGGCGTGACCGGCCTTCTCCTTCTCGGCATGAACGGCCAGGGCTATGTCGGGATCGGCGATCCGTACCTTTTGTCGTCGATCGCCGCGGTCGTGCTCGGCGGCACCTCGATCCTCGGCGGCGCCGGCACCTATGCCGGCACGATCCCCGGCGCGATCCTGCTGGTCACGATCACGGCGCTGATTACGGTCGTCAACGCGTCGCCGGGCTGGCGCAGCATCCTGTTCGGCGCGCTCGTTCTCGCCCTCCTCCTGCTTTCAGGCCGGGAGGCGCGGCGGCGGTGACAAATCGTCAATGCGATAAATGCGCGCGGCGTTGGCGAAAAACAACGCGGTCTGCTCGTCCGGCGAGAGGCGCGAAGCGATGGCCTTGAACGCGTCATACACGCCTTCGAAGGAGGCGTGCAGGCCGGCGACCGGGAAATCGCTCGCGAACATGGCGCGGCCGGCGCCGAAGCAATCGAGGCAATGCAGGATCGCCTCGCCCAGGCTTTCCAGCGTCCAATCATGATCATAGGCGACGAGATCGGAAATCTTGATCGTCACGTTCGGCGCACGCGCCAGGGCCGCCAGACCCTCGCGCCAGCGCCGCATGCCGTCTTGATCGCGGTCGATCGGGCTGCCGCAATGGTTGAGGACGAAGAGCTGATCGGGAAAGTCCCGCGCCAGCTTGGCGGCGTCTGCGAGCTGATGCGGGAAGACCATCAAATCGAAGACCAGCCCGTGTCGCGCGAGCCGGCTGAGGCCGGCTCGCCAGGCCGGATCGCTCATCAAGTCGCCGCGCGCCGCGAAGCGACGAGCCGGGTCTTCGCTCCAGCTCAGAATGTCGCGCAAGCCGACGACGCGCGGGAAAGCGGCTTGCGCCTCGATCAAAGCCGGCGCGTCGGCGCTCGCGAGCGGGACATGAGCGACGTACCGCGCGGCGACGCCGCCCGCTTTGTCCAGAGTCTCGAGCCAGCGCGTTTCGCCGAGGCAATCGTCGCTCCGCCAGCCGGCCTCGACATGGACGGTCGCGACGACGTTCTGCCGCGCTGCATCGCGGCGATAATCGTCCGGCAGGTAATTGCGCCTCAGAGGCCCGAGATCGCCGAGCCCGCCGCGCTCGCCCGCTTCTGGCTCGAGCCAAGGATGGCGCCGCAGGCTCAGGTCCCAGAGGTGATGATGCGCGTCGATGATCGGCCCGTCATATCTTGCCGTCACGCCGTCTCGTCCTCGTATCCATTTGCGCCAGGCCCATCTTACGAAGTCGGCTGCGCGTTGAACAGCAGAACGTACCGATCGCGGCAAAGCGCGTTCAGGGCGGGCGGTTCGACGAACGGCGAGACGAGGCGCTCTTCTGTCAATTCCAGCGGCGGGAAAGGCTCATGATCAAGCACTATCAAATCGGTCCGCGCATGGCGCAGGCCGTCGTCTATGGCGGCCTCGTCCATATCGCCGGTCAGGTCGCCGACAATCGCAAAGCGGGGATCGCCGAACAGACCCGCGACGTCCTCGCCAAGATCGACTCTTTGCTCGCCGAGGCCGGTACGGACAAGTCGAAGCTCGTCGCGGTCAACGTGTTTCTGCCGCAAATCGGCGATTTCGACGCAATGAACGAAGTCTACGACGCCTGGATCGATCCGAAGAGCCCGCCCGCCCGCGCCTGCGTCGAGGCCCGGCTCGCCGATCCGGATTTGCGCATCGAGATCACGGCGATCGCCGCGGCGCCGCCGGGCGCCTGACGCGGCTCATTCGCCCATCCGAAGAATCGGTTTGAGCGCCGGGTAGATCGCGCGATATTGAGCATAGCCGCGGTCGTAAATCGCGGCGTTCGCCGGTTGCGGGCTCACTATTTCGCCCAGCCGCGCAAAGCGCGCCGCGTCGGCCCAGCTCGTCTTGGCGCCGGACGCGACCGACGCGACCAGCGCGGCGCCGACCGCGGAGCCATGCGCATTCTCGACCAGCCCCACCGGCGCCTGGAGCGCGTCGGCGACGATCTGCATCCAAACGCGGCTGCGAGCGCCGCCGTCGGAGGCGAGAAAGCGCTTCGGCGCAAAGCCGATTTCCGCCAGCACCTCGACATGATGGCGAAAGCCGTAGGCGACCGCTTCGAGCAGCGCGCGCCATAGATGCGCCGGCCCATGGCTGAGGCTGAGGCCGATGAACGCGCCGCGCGCCAGCGGATCCTGGATCGGCGTCTTCTCGCCGAGGAAGTAAGGCAGGCAAAGGACGCCGTCCGCGCCCGGCGCGACCGCCGCGGCGAGGCGATCGAGCGCGGCGTGCGGGCTATCGTTCGCCGCCTCGAGGCGAAGGTTCGCGGCGAGCCAATTCAGCGCCGAGCCCGAGGCCGCCATGCAGCCGTTCGGCGCGTAGAGGCCGGGGACGAGATGATAATCGAGGAAGAGCCGCGGATCGGGCCGCGCCGCGTCGGACGACACGACAATGTCGCCCGCCCCGCCGAATTTCAACAGCACGTCGCCCGGCTCGACGAGGCCGGCGGCCAGGGCGGAAGCGATATGGTCGGCCGCGCCGCCGAAGACCGGCAGGCCCTCCGGCAGGCCGGTCTCGGCCGCCGCGGCTGCGGCGATCGCCCCGAAAACGCTGTGCGAGGCGTGCTTGGCCGGAAAAGCGCTGCGCGGCAGGCCCGTGAGGGCGACGAGATCGTCCTTGATTTGATGATCGGCCAGATCAACCAGGCCGGCTTCGAGCGCCCAATTCTGCTCGACGCCGCGACAGCCGGCCAGCCGCCAGTTCACATAATCGTATGAACCGAACGCGGTTTTGATCTTCGCGAAGACCTCCGGCTCATGTCGCCGCAGCCAGCGCAGCTTCGTCGCGATGAGCTGCTGGTTGATCCCGTTGCCAGTGCGGGCGAGGAACGTCGCCTCGTCGATTTCGCGCTTGAGCTCGTCGACTTCCGCCGCCGCGCGGCCGTCGCTCTGCTGAATGCTCGGCCGCAAGACTTCGCCCGCCTCGTCCAACAGGACGAGCGCCGGCACCATGCCGGTGACGCAGAGCCCGCTTAGCGCGCGACCGTCGGGCAGCGCGGCGACAAGGTCGCGCAGAACTGCGCAGGAATTCCGCCACCATTCCGCGGGATCTTCCTCGGCCCAGCCCGGATGCGGCGAAGAGAGCGTCGTCTTGCGCGAGGCGACGGCGACGATCGCGTTCGGCGGCGCAAGGAGGACGCCGATCGTCGACGTCGTGCCGATGTCGAGACCGATGACGAGATCGCGGGTCACGCCGTTGCGCTCGCGTCGCTCATGCGAGCTTCCCGACATAATCCATGAAGCGCTTCACTCGCTCGCCGTCCACCGGCTTCCACGTATCGCCGTCAACCTTGAAATGGGTGCCGATGACGCAGCCGTCGGCGATCGCGAAAATCTCGCGCACATTGTCGATGCGAACGCCGGTATTGGCGAGGACCGGAATATCGGGGACGGCTTCGCGCACTTTCCTGAGATCGGACGTCTCGGCGCTCTGGCCGGTCAGCGGGCCGGAAACCAGAATGGCGTCGGCCAGCGAAGAAAATACCGCGCTCTTGGCGCGAAGCTCGATTGGCCGCGCATCGAGCGATGAGGCGAATTCGGCGTTGATGTTGAAAAGCAGTTTCAAATCCTGCCGGCCGAGGTTGCGCCGGAGCGTCAACGCATCGGCGGCGTTGGGCCGCCAGAGGCCCATATCGGAAGCGAACAGGCCCGTGAAGATTTCGCGGGCGAAAACGGCGCCTGTGGCGCAGGCGATGGCGACGGTCGCGACCGGGTCCCACAGATAGTTCACGCCGAACGGAACTTTCAGCATCGGCTTCAGCGCCGTAACCACCGCGGTCATGGCGGCGACGCCCTCGGGCGACGCGGCGAAGCGATAAGGCCGATCGTTCTCGTTGCCGAACATGATCGCATCGACGCCGCCTTCCTGCAGGTTCTCGACGTCGCGCGCGACATTGTCGATCAGCCGCGACACCCCGCCCGCCGCGTCATAGAGCGGCGTTCCCGGTAAAGCGCCGATATGGGCCATCGCGACCACGACTTTGCGCCGGCCGCGGAAAAACTCGAAAGGCATGCGACATCCTTTGGAAGCTTGCGTCAGGCGAGCGCCGACGATGATGCGAATTCGCAGACGATGACATCGACCTTGGCGCGCGACAGCGCCTCGGCGAGATGAGAAGGCGGCGGCCGCTCGGTCACCAAGACTGCGACCTGATCGAGTCCGCAGATTTTCGACACCGAGCGATGGTCGAATTTCGACGCGTCGCATAGGACGATCACTTCGCTGGCCTGCTCGATAAAGGCGCGCTTGATCTCGGTGTCTTCGGGCGAATAGTCGAAGAAGCCGTCCTCGATCACGCCCGACACGCCGAGGAACAGCTTGTCGACATAGAAGTGCCGGATCTGCTCGCGCGGATTGGCGCCGACCACGGAAAGTTCCGGCCCCCGCACCAGGCCGCCCAGCACATGGACCGGACAGCTCCGCCGTCCGAGCACAGCCGCCGCGTAAAGATTGCTGGTGAACACGGTCACGTCGCTCCGCGACGCGATTTCTTCGGCGAGAGCGAGGATCGAGGTGCCGACGTCGAGACCGATCGATTCGCGCGGGCCGATCAGCTTGGCGGCGGCGCGAGCGATCGCTGTCTTGGCGGTCGCGTTCTGGCGTCGGCGACTCGAAAAGGCCGGCTCCGCCGCGTCGAATACTTCGCGCCGCCCAACCCCGACCGCGCCGCCATGGGTGCGCACCACCATGCCCTTCTCTTCGAGCGCGCCGAGGTCGCGGCGGATCGTCATGTCCGAGACCGAAAAGCTCGCGGCGATGTCGGCGACCGAGACGAAGCCGTGCCGTTCGACCAGTTCGAGGATGCGCGCATGCCGCGCCCCGGCTGGCAGCCGGCGCAGGGCGAAATCAGATTCGGGGAATGAGGACGCGGCCTCTCTGTTCACATTGAACATCCCATTTGTGCGTTTCCGATCGTAACCGATCAAAATCGTCGCGTCGAGAGCGCGGATGGGTTAACTTCGCCGCTCACGCACAAAAGCGGAGGGCGTATGGCTGGAATCTTTGACATTGCGGGCCGACGGGCGCTGGTGACGGGCGGCGCTCGGGGCATCGGCGCGGCGATCGTGCGGGCCTTTGCGCGCGCCGGCGCCCGGGTCGCCATCGCCGATTCGGACCTTCCCGCCGCGCAGGCCCTGGCCGGCGAGATCGGCGAAGCGGCGGCGGCCTTCGCCATTGACGTGCGCGAGCGCGCGTCGACCGAGAGCGCCTTCGCCAAAGCCATCGCCCATTTCGGCGGCCTCGACATTCTCGCCGCCAATGCCGGCGTCTCGACCATGCGACCCGCGATCGACATCACCGACGAGGATTGGGACTTCAACTTCGCCGTCAATGCGCGCGGAATTTTCCTGAGCAACCAGATCGCCTGCCGGCATTTCTTCGCTGAGAAGCGCGCCGGGACCATCGTCAACACAGCGTCGCTCGCCGGCAAGGTCGGCGCGCCCCTGCTCGCCCATTATTCGGCGAGCAAATTCGCCGTGCTCGGCTGGACCCAAGCGCTCGCCCGCGAGATGGCCCCGCATGGGATCAGGGTCAACGCCGTCTGCCCGGGCTTCGTGCGAACTTCGATGCAGGAGCGCGAAATCGTCTGGGAGGGGGAGTTGCGCGGCATGACGCCCGAGGCGGTGCGGGCGGAATACGTCTCGCTGACGCCGATGGGTCGTATCGAAGAGCCGGAGGACGTCGCCGACGTGGTCGTGTTCCTCGCGACGGACGCGGCGCGGTTCATGACCGGGCAAGGGATCAACGTGACCGGCGGAGTACGGATGGATTAACTCCCCTCGCGCCGCTTCGCGGGGCGAGGCGGTTCGTGCAGCGCCAGGACGTGGCCGCGCTTCATCACCAGCGCGCGCGGCGGATGCAAGGCGACGGCTTCAGGAATAGACGCTGTGGGAATACCGACGAGATCAGCCGCGGCGCCGACTCTCAGTCCGTAATCGGCGAGGCCGAGTTCGCGCGCGGCGGCGGTCGTCGCCAAGCTAAAGGCGAGCGCCAGATCGGCGTCGGCGAGAAAGCCTTGGCGGTAGCCGATCATCATCGCGCGCTCCAGCATGTCGCCGTTCCCGTAGGGCGACCAGGCGTCGCGGATGTTGTCCGAGCCCGCAAATACCCTCACCCCAGCCGCGACGAGCCGCTTGACCGGCGGCATCGGCACGGGTCCAGGCCCGTTGGTCATGATCGCGACGTCGGCGGCGGCCAAAGCCTCGGCGGTGCGGCCGAATTCGGCGTCGTCGACCGCGCCGAGGGCGAAGGCGTGGCTGACCGCGACGCGGCCTTTGAGGCCGAGAGCGGCGGCGCGCATCGCGATCTGGCGAAGCTCGAAGCAGCCGAGCGGACCAGGGTCATGGAGATGAATGTCGAGGCCGACGCCATGATGCTCGGCGATCGCGAAGATCGCGTCCAGCTGGCCGGTCACGTCGTTGTCGATGCCCGCCGGATCAAGCCCGCCGACGAGATCGGCGCCGTCGCGGATCGCCTGATCGAGCAGGTCTTTGACGCCGGGCTCGGCGATGATCCCGCTTTGCGGAAACGCGACGATCTGAATGTCGATCAGCTCGCGCGCCGATTCTCGCACCCTGAGCAGAGCATGCAGACCGGAAAGCCCGACCTCGCTGTCGATATCGACATGGCTGCGCAAAGCGGTCGTGCCAAAGCCGACGACCTGTTCAATCAAATGGCGCGCCCGCTCGTCGACCGAACCGGGCAGTTCTCGCCGCAGCTCCCTCTCGCGCGCGATGCGTTCGGCGACGGTTTCGCCGCGACGATGCGGCTGGAACGGCAGGCCGAGCAGCGTCTTGTCGAGATGGATATGGCCGTCGACGAAGCCGGGGACGAGCAAAGCGCCGCCGAGGTCGATCCGTTCGGCGCCTGGCGCGGCTTCGAGGCCGGCCGCGATCTCGGCGATGCGGCCGTTCTCGATCCGCAGATCGGCGCGGCCGCAATCGTGCAGCGTCGCGTTGGCGAGGATCAGCGCTGTCACGCGATCAAATTCAGCCGGCGCGCGGCGACGACCTGATACAGGCGGTCGCCATAGAGACGGCCCTCCTCGCGCGCGGAAAAGGTCAGGCTGAGATCGTGCTCGTCGTCCGATTTGACCGCGGCGGCGGCGATCTCCTCCCAATCGGGGCAAGGCGCGCGGCGCCAGGCTTCGAGCGTCTCGGCGTCGGGCAGGTCGGGAAAGCCGATCTTGGGATAGAGAGCGGCGATCGACTGCCAGAAATAGCGCAAGGCGAGGTCGGGATCAGGCGTCAGCGGCGCGATCAGCCGCAGCCAATGGCACCCGGTCAGGGCGTGCAACGCGCAAAAGTCCATCGTTCCGGCGTAAAGCGCGAGCGAAGCCTTTCTAACCCGCTGATACGTGTCTGGCCTGATCGCCAGCCAGTCGACGATCGGCGCGAATTCCGGTTTCTGCGCGATGGCGCGCATGAAATGCCAGAGCAGGTCAAGCTCGGTCGTCACATGACGGAACGTCTCGATCGGCCGCATTCGGACGAGGACCTCGACCGGATCATCGGTGATCGGCGGCGCGCCGGTCGCGCGGCCAAGCTCGAGGTACGTCGCCGCCCAATAGCCGAGCGCGGTTGCGATCTCGGCGTCGTCGCCGCGCATCGCGCCATAAGCGAGCCGCATCAGCCCATGCGTCGCGCTCGCGGCGACGCCGGGCAGAAGCGCCGGAAGATAGAGCGAGACCGCCCCGCGCGCGCCGAGCCGGGCGACTTCGCCCTGGAAGAAGGCGCGGTAATCGGTCTCGCGCTCGCGTGCGCCGAGCGCCTCCGTCCAAGTCTCGCGCGCGATCGGCGCAACCGACGGCGGCGGCGCGCAGAGGCGGTTCATGTCTCGATAGGTGGCGAAGTACTCGGCCAGCCTTTCGTCGGAGCCGCCGAGTCGGTGCATCGCGATCAGGACCATCGGCAGATGATTGGCGAGAAAGAGCGGAAATTCCGCGCTGAACTCGCGCGACTCGCCGAGCAGGCGTTCAAGCTCGACTTCGCCTCCGAGAGGCGTCAACGCGTCGGAACGGAGCGCTGCCGTCATTCTGCTCCTCCATCATAAACAAGCGGCGTGCCTTGGCTCCAAACCTGGAAGCGAACATCAAGAGGCGCGACCGTCGAACACGATCGCCCGGGTGCGGAAGAAAACGGCGCCCCGCGCTCGATGAATTCGCCTCCGCCGCTCGCCAACCATGTAGACATCGCTTTGGAAACGCGCCATCTTCTCTCGCCGAGAGCGTGCATTCTATGCACGATCCTACGCTTTGCCAACTCTCGCGAAAGTAGGAGAGGGTCGATGAAAACGCGCCGAATGTTGGGGATCGCCGCGGCTATGTCCTTTGCCGCTTTCACCGGGGCGCGCGCGGCGGACAAGCCGTATGACGGAGTCACGCTGACGCTTGCTTCGCAGAACGATCAATTCGCCACCGTGATGGCCGATCTCGCGCCGAAGTTCAAAGAAGCGACCGGGATCACTGTAAAGGTCGATATTCTCAGCTATCCCGAGCTGCTCAGCAAAGTCACCGCCGATTTCGTCGGCCACACGAAGGGCTATGATCTCGCGACCATGGACATCGTCTGGGCCGGACAATTCGCCGAAGGCGGCTATACGGTCGAGCTCAGCGACTTGATCAAGCGCGACGCCGCCGAGATCAAGCCGGACGACATCTATCCGGTCCTCATGTCGGCGCTCGGCAATTTCAAAGGCAAGCAGGTCGCCTTTCCTTTCGCCGGCTACGCCAATGTTCTGGCCTATCGTACCGATCTCTACGCGGCGGCGGGATTGAAGCCGCCGGAGACGATGGAGGACATGGTCGCCAACGCCTATAAGCTCACCGATCCGCCCAAACATTACGGCTTCGTCGCCAATGGCCAGAAAGGCCCCGCCGTGGCGCAGGACTGGATGCAGTACAACAACGAGATGGGCGGCTCGATTCTCGGCGCGGACGGGAAGCCTGCCTTGAACTCGGCCGCGAACATCAAGAGCCTCACCGTCTATAAGGACCTCTTCGACAAATGCGCGCCGCCCGGCGCGGCCGATTTCGATTGGGGCGGCCGCGAGGAGAGCTTCCGCCAAGGTCTCGCCGCGCAGATGCAGACCTGGTCGATCGGCGCGCCCGGCTATTTCGATCCGGACAAGTCCAAGGTCGTCGGCAAAGTCGCGATCACGGTCGCGCCGACCGGCAAGGGCGTGCCGAAGAAATACGGCGTCGGCGGCTGGGGCATGTCGATCAACGCCGACATCGACGAAAAGCACAAAGAGGCGGCGTGGCTGTGGATCAAGTGGCTGACCAGCCCGGCCGTGCATAAGCAGTTCAACCTCATGGGGGCCGGCAGCTATTTGCGGATCAGCGAGACGCACGATCCCGAGCTCCTGGCGAAGTTTCCGTTCCTGCCGGTGATCGACGAAGTGTTCAAGAACGGCGACGGCGAATACCGCCCGCGCATTCCGCAATATCCGCAAATCCAGGACCTGCTCGGCACGGCGGTCAACGCCGTGTTGATCGGCCATGCGGATCCAAAGAAGGCGCTCGACGACGCGCAGGCGGAAGCGGTGAAACTCTTCTGAGGAAGGACTGGTCCGATTGGCTATCGTCGAATCGCGTCCTGACAAGGCCAGCGGCCGGACCTTGAGTCCGGCCGCGCTCGTTCCGGCGCGAGTCCGGCTCCCCTTCCATCGCCGGCGGCAAGCCTTTCTCGTCCTGCTCGGCGCGCCGGCGCTGATCTATGTGCTGCTCGTCGCGATCTGGCCCCTGGCCCGCGGCGTCGCCTATAGTTTTTACGACTACAATCTTTTGCGGCCGGCGCGGACCGCCTTTGTCGGCTTCGGCAATTACAGCGCGCTTTGGGCGAACGAAGCTGCCCGCGCCTCGATCGAAACGACGGCCATCTTCACCGTCGCCGCTGTCGCGGTCGAGTTTGGCCTCGGCCTCGGCCTTGCGTTGCTGCTTTGGCGCGACAGCGCCTTTCAGCGCGCCTGCCTCGCGCTTCTGCTCATTCCCGTGACCGTAACGCCCATCGCTGTCGGCTTGATCTTCCGCGCGCTGCTGGCGCCGGATTACGGCTTGATCGGCTATTATCTCGCCTCTTTCGGCCTTTCCGGGCCGCGCGGCCTGCTCGGCGATCCAAACACGGCGCTTCCGACCCTGATCGCCGTCGACGCTTGGCAATGGACGCCGTTCATGGCGCTGATCCTCCTTGCCGGACTCAAGTCGCTGCCGAGCGAAGCGCTGGAGGCGGCGGAAGTCGACGGCGCCAATGCGCTCCAACGCTTGCGATTGGTCATTCTGCCGATGCTGCGGCCGGCCGTGTTCCTGGCGCTCGTCCTGCGGACCATGGACGCGTTCCGCATCTTCGATATCGTCTTTTCGACCACCAATGGCGGGCCGGCGGACGCGACCAATGTCCTGATGATCTACGCCGTCAAGCAGGGCCTCGAATTCTTCAATATCGGCTTCGCCTCGGCGGTCGCCAACCTGATGATCGTCTGCATCGCGATTTTTTCCGTGGCTTTCATCCTGCTGGTGCGACGGGCGGATAAAGAGGCGAACGCGTCATGAGCCGCGAACCTTCCGCCTCGGCGCTGCTCGCCGAACGCGCCGCGCTCGCGGTCATCCTCGCCGTCTTTCTGGCGCCGATCGCTTGGCTGATTTCGACCGCGTACAAGCCGGCGCGCGACATTTTCAACATCCCGCCGACTCTCTCCTTCACGCCGACCCTGACGAACTTCGTCAACGTGTTTCGCTATTTCGATTTGGCTCGCCTCATCGAGAGCAGCCTGATCATCAGCCTCGGCGCGACGGCTTTGTCGCTCCTGATCGGCGCGCCGGCCGGCTACGCGCTGGCGCGGGCGCGGAGCAAATGGGCGATCGGTCTGGCCTATTTCTTTCTTGCGGTGCGCACCGTGCCGCCGGTCGCGACGCTGCTGCCCTTCTACCTGATGATGCGCGATATCGGCCTGCTCGGAACCTGGGGCGCCGTCATCCTCATCGACGCGACGCTCAACACCGCCTTTGTCGTCTGGATGATGTTCTCATATTTTCGTACTTTGCCGCGAGAACTCGAAGAGGCGGCGCTTGTCGACGGCTGCAGCCTGCCGGGCGGCTTCCTGCGTGTCGCCCTGCCGCTGGTCAAGCCCGGCCTGGTGGCGAGCGCCTTGCTCTGCGTCATGTTCGCCTGGAACGATTTCCTTTATTCGTCCTTCCTGACCCGCGCCGAGAGCAAGCCGATTTCGGTCGCGCTGCTCACCGCGTATGGCACCAAAGACATTTCCTGGGGCACGCTCGGCGCGCTGGCGCATTTCTCCACATTGCCGATCGTCGCCATCGCGCTGCTGCTCAACCGGTATTTCGTGCAGGGGCTGACGCGGGGAACGCATTGAGAGACAGCGCGGCGGCGCCTGTGCGTCGGAAGCGTCCAGGCGCGTTAAGTTTGAACGAAGCGCTGCGACGCTTCCGCGCCGTTCGGTTCTCTGGCGGCGTCGCCTAACAGGCGACCGAGAGCGTAACTCAGCTCGCCTCCAGAATCCGCTCCGCCTCGGCGAGGTCCACCGAGACGAGCTGGCTGACGCCGCGCTCGGCCATGGTCACGCCGAACAGCCGATCCATCCGCGCCATGGTGATCGGATTGTGCGTGATCGTCACGAAGCGGGTGTCGGAGCGCTTGCGCATTTCATCGAGCAGATCGCAGAAGCGCTCGACATTGGAATCATCGAGCGGCGCGTCGACTTCGTCGAGCACGCAGATCGGCGACGGGTTGGTCAAGAAGACGGCGAAGATCAGCGACATCGCGGTCAGCGCCTGCTCGCCGCCGGAGAGCAGAGTCAAGGTCTGCGGCTTCTTGCCCGGCGGGCGCGCGATCAGTTCGAGCCCCGCTTCGAGCGGATCGTCCGACTCGATAAGCTGCAGATGGGCCGAACCGCCTTCGAACAGCGTCGCGAATAATTCGCCAAAATGCTTGTTGACGACGTCGAAGGCGGCGACGAGCCGTTCGCGGCCCTCCTTGTTCAGGCTGCCGATCGCGACGCGCAGGCGCTTGATCGCCTCGACCAGATCGTCGCGTTCGGCGACGAGCCGCGTGCGGCTGGCCTCGACTTCGACGAGCTCCTCGTCAGCGCGCAAATTGACCGCGCCGAGCCGCTCGCGCTCCTGTTTCAGATTCTCGAGCTTGCGCTCGACCTGCGCCAGTTCGGGCGGCTCATCGTCAGCCTTCAGGCCGGCGAGGCCGGCCAGCGCCTGCGGCTCGATCTCGAGATCGGCGGCGATCGAATGGAGCAGCGCCTCGCGGCGCTGGCGCGCCCCTTCCAGCCGTTCTTCGGAAGCAGCCCGGGCTTCGCGCGCCGCGCTCATCGCCTCCAGCGCCGCCTTGGCGGCTCGATCGGCTTCGGCGAGCGCGGTCTCGGCGGCGACGCGAGCGTCGCTCGCTTTCTTGCGCGATTGTTCGGCGGCGTCGATCTCGCCGATCAGGGCTCGGCGGCGCTGCAGGAAGGCGGCCGGCGCGTCGGCGAGGCTTTCAAGCTCGCTCTTGGCTTCGTCTTGGCGCGCCGCAAACTCGGCGATCTGCGCTTCGGCGCGCTGGCGGCGCTCGCTCCAGGAGGCTTGATCTTCGGCGATCGCTTTGCGCCGCGCCTCGCGGGCGGCCGCTTCCCGGGCGAGCGTCTGCGAGGCGGCGCGGGCCTCGGCGCATTCGGCCCGGGCTTGCGTCGCCTCGCCGCGCGCGCGCTCCAGCTCCAGAGCGAGTTGATCGGTCGCGACCAGGCCCGCCAGAGCCGCCTCGGCCTCCGCTTTTCGCGCCGCCGCCTCGTCGCGCGACGCGCTGGCTCGGGACGCCGCCTCTTCAAGGGCGGAGAGGCGCGCTGCGGTCTGCGCGCGACGACGCTCCAAAGCGGCGAGCCGCTCGCGCGCCGCGTCGACCAGGCGGCGCGCCTCGCGCGCCGCCTGGCGCGCCGCCTGCTCGGCCGCTGCCGCTTCGCGCAGGGCCGTCTGCGCCGCCGCGGCTTGGACCTTCAGCGCCTCCGCAGCCTGGCGCGCAGCCTCGGCGTCGCGGGTGAGATCGCCGAGCCGGTTCTTTTCGGCCAAGCGCCGCGCCGCCGGCGTCGGCGCTTCGGCCGCGGAGACGAAGCCGTCCCAGCGCCAGAGATCGCCTTCTTTCGAGACGAGCCTCTGGCCGGGCTTCAGCAGCGGCAATAGCACCCGGCCTTCGCCGCGCAGCACCACGCCGATCTGCGACAGCCGGCGCTGCAGAGCTGGCGGCGCCTTGACCAGACTGCCCAGCGATTGCACGCCGGGCGGGAGCGGCTGCGGCGCGAACTCGCCGTCGATCTCGGTCCAATGCGCCGGCGCGGACGTGTTGGTCGAGGCGTCGAGATCATCGCCCAACGCCGCGCCAAGCGCGGCCTCGTAACCCTTCTCGACCGACAGCGATTCCACGACCGGCGGCCATAGGCCGCCCGAATCCGAGCCGAGCAGCTTCATCAAGGTGCGCGCTTCGGTCTCGAGCCGCTGCGCGTGGCGTTCGGCCTCGTTCAACGGCCCGCGACTGCGCGCCTCCGCATCGCGCGCCTCGGCATGGGCGGCCTCAGCGGCGAGCGCCTGGGCTTCGGCCTCGGCGAGCCGCGCATTGAGCTCCTCGAGCGCGGCGGCGTCTTGGTTCTGATCGCTGAAAGATCCGGCTTCGGCGACGAGCTTTTCGCGCTCCTGGGCGATCGAAGCGCATTCGGCCTCGAACCGGGCGAGGCGACGCGTCTCTTCGGCCAAAGCCGTCGACAGCGCGTTGCGCCGCGCGTTGATATCCGACAAAGCCGCCTGGGCTTCGGCGAGGCGCGCCTCGGCGGCGGCGAGAACCTGCTCGGCCTCGGCGAGCCGTTCCGCCGCCGTCGCGCGCGCGGCCTCGCTCGCGCCCTGCGCCTCGACAAGGGCGGCGTCTTCTTGGCCCAGGCGCTCGAGCGAAGCGGCGGCGTCCTCGATCAGCGCGGTTTCGCGGGCGGCGTCCTGCGCCAATTGAGCGACCCGGCGCTCCAATTCGGCGACGCGCTCCTTGGCGCGGCGCTCTTCGCCGTCCAACGCTTCGCGCGCCAAGACCAGCCGATGCAGAGCCGCGCCAGCCCGCGCCTCTTCGTCGCGCAAAGGCGGCAGCGCCGCAGCGGCGATCGCCTGGTTTTTCGCCGTCTCGGCCTGGTCGGCGGTGCGCTCGGCGACTTCGCGCGTGTCCGCCTCCAGCTTGCGCTGCGCGTCGGCGAAGCGCCGCCCCTCGTCGCGCCAAGAAATGTGCAGCGCCAGAGCCTGATGCCGGCGGATCTCGGCGGCGAGGTTCTTGTAGCGCGTCGCTTGCCGGGCCTGGCGCTTGAGGCTCTCGATCTGCTGCTCGATCTGCGCCATCACGTCTTCGAGCCGGGCGAGATTCTCTTCCGCTCCTTTGAGGCGCAGCTCCGCCTCATGGCGGCGCGAATGGAGGCCGGAGACGCCGGCCGCCTCTTCGAGAATGAGCCGCCGCGCCTGCGGCTTGGCGGCGATGATCTCGCCGATCTGGCCCTGCCGAACCAAAGCGGGCGAACGCGCGCCGGTGGACGCATCGGCGAAAAGCAGCTGAACGTCGCGAGCGCGGACTTCACGGCCGTTGACCCGATAGGTCGAGCCCGCCTCGCGCTCGATGCGGCGGGTCACCTCGATCGTGTCCGCGTCGTTGAACGCCGCCGGCGCCCGGCGGTCGGAATTGTCCAGGACCAAGCCCACTTCGGCCATGTTGCGCGCCGGCCGGGCGCCGCTGCCGGAAAAGATCACGTCCTCCATGCCGGAGGCGCGCATGTTCTTGTAGGAATTCTCGCCCATCACCCAGCGCAAGGCTTCGACGAGATTGGACTTGCCGCAGCCATTCGGCCCGACGATCCCGGTCAGGCCCGGCTCGATCTTGAAATCCGTCGTCTCGCAAAAGGACTTGAAGCCGGCGAGGCGCAGCCTTTCGAACTTCATCGCGCGTCTCGCGTCGCGGCTCCTGTCGATCCCGCGAAAGCGGAACGGACGAGCCTCTTTGAGAAGCGCAGCTCAAGCATCAATTCAAATCATCCTGCTTTTCAAAATTCTCGCGCCGACTCGACTCAAATGCGGTCGACGCTCGCTACGGGGCACGATTAGCAGCCGCGAATCAAGGCCGCGCGAGCCAAAATCTGTGCGAAACGAAGCGGAAAGCCCCAATCATTTCAACAGGGGTTCGATCGCCTTGTCGAAATCGGCGATCGGCATTTCGCCGCTCAGCCTCTTGCCGTTGATGAAGAAAGTCGGCGTCGCGTCGACGTGGAAAGTCTTGGCCGCGTTGTCGCGCTCTTGATTGACCTCTTCATAGAGCTTCTGGTTGTTGAGGCAGGATTCGAAGTCGCTCTGCGAAATGCCCGCCTGCTTGACGGTTGCAGCGAGCGCTTCGAGCGGCTTGTCGACGAAGGCCCAATCCTTCTGCTTGTCGAAGAGCAGGTCGACGATCGCATTGCGTTTTTCTGGTCCGGCGCAGCGCGCCAGCATGAAGGCGGCGGCGGCGAGCGGATCGAGCGGGAATTCGCGCAGGATGAACTTCGCCTTGCCGGTGTCGATATATTTCGCCTTCAGTTGCGGCCAGGTTTCGGCGTGAAAGGCGGCGCAGTGGGTGCAGGTCATCGAGGCGTATTCGACGATCGTGACGGGCGCGTCCGCTTTGCCTTGAACGATATCCGGCAAAGGCTGGGCCGCCATCAATTGCTCGATGGGCACGCTGGCTTGGGCGAAAGCGGGGGCCGATGCGCCCGCAGCAAGGCCGAGGCCGAACGCCAGCGACAGAGCGATGAGGACGCGGCGCCGTGTCGATTTCGGCGCGTCGTTGCGGGTGGCGGTCACGTTATCGCTCCATGATCGACAGTTGAGGAGAAGCTGGTTTGAACAAAAAGCCCGCGGATAATCAGCGTCAAGTAACATTGTGGCAAGGACCTGCCCAGCGCGGTTGCTTTACAAGCGACCCCGGCGCAATTCGAACTCCGATGTAAAATTGCCGATCGGAGAGTTTCGTTTCATTGCAACCACCTCAGGGCGATCTTTACCCTCGCCCCGCCAGGGGTCGGCGCTTCGGCTCGACAATCCCGCGCCGCCGGTGTATGAGCCGCGCCTCAACTGAAAACAGCGCGCCGAAGCGCTCCGCTGTAATCTTGCTTGAAAAGCTTGTTGTTCAGAGCTTTATCGCCAAGAGCTTCAGCGTCACGGCAGGAGTTTGAAAATGAACGTCATCGAGACGCTGGAGGCCGAGCAGGCCGCCAAGCTGGCCCAGACCGCAAAAGTGCCGGCCTTTCAGCCGGGCGACACCGTAGTCGTCAACGTCAAGGTCAAGGAAGGCGAGCGCACCCGCGTTCAGGCCTATGAAGGCGTCTGCATCGCGCGCAGCGGCGGCGGCCTGAACGAGAGCTTCACGGTCCGCAAGATTTCCTATGGCGAGGGCGTCGAGCGCGTCTTTCCGATCTATTCGCCGATGATCGATTCGGTGAAGGTGCTGCGCCGCGGCAAAGTGCGTCGCGCCAAGCTCTATTATTTGCGCGACCGCCGCGGCAAGTCGGCCCGCATCGCCGAGCGCAGCGAGGGGTCGGCCGACAAGAAGGACGGGTCCGGCGCCGCCGGGGCGTAAGATCCGGGGCGCCGCCTGATCGCGATAATCCGCCAGCAAGAATCGGATTGAATTTGGCCCGCCGCTCCCGAAATCTCCGTCAGCCGACCGAGATTTTGGACAGCGTCCGATGAGCCAAGCCGATTCACATTACGCCGTCTTCGAAACGGCCGGAGACTTTTGCGCGATCGCCTGGACAGAGGCGGGCGTGGCGCGTTTCCAACTGCCGACGAAAAGCGCGGAGGCGGCCGAGCGTCTGCTGCGGCGGCGTCTGCCCGACGCAGAGCCTAGCGCGCCGCCGCCCGAAATCGCCGCGACGATCGCCGCCGCGACCCGCTATTTCGCGGGCGAGCGGACCGATTTTTCGAAGGTCAGGATCGATCTCGGCGGTCAGGGCGAATTCTTCCGACGCATCTACGCCGCCGCCCGCGAGATCGGCTGGGGTCAAACCACGACTTACGGCGCTCTGGCCAAACAGCTCGGCGCCGGCCGCGAAGCGGCGCGCGACGTCGGCGAGGCGATGGCGAAAAATCCTGTCCCGCTGATCATCCCCTGCCACCGCGTCCTCGCCGCCGGCGGCAAGCTCGGCGGCTTCTCTGCGCCTGGCGGCGCGACGACGAAGCGGCGCATGCTGGAATTGGAGGGCGCGCCGGCGCAGCCCGCCGCGCCGCTTCAAGCGGCCTTTGAATTTTGAGAAGCAGCCTGCCTAGGCCGCTTTTGCGTCGTACCTTTTCTGCGCAGCGAGCACGTCGCCGATATGCTTCTCCGCCCAGAGGCGCAGCGCATTGACCGTCGCGGCCAGGGTTAGGCCGAGCGGCGTGATCGAATATTCGACCGTCACCGGCACGGTGGCGAAGGCGCGGCGCTGGACCAGGCCGTCGCGCTCCAAGCTCTTCAGCGTCTGCGACAGCATCTTCTGCGACAAGCCGTCGATGCTGCGGCGCAATTCGTTGAACCGGCGCGGCTCGTGCTCGACCAGGCCGAGCACGAGCACCGCCCATTTGTCGCCGATCCGGTCGAGAATCATGCGGGTCGGGCAATTGGCGTCGTAAGGATTGGGGATTTTCATTTGCGATCCGGGCGGTTTCGCCGAAGTGACCAGATGACCTCCTGGTTCCTTCTTTACAGCTCATGTTCAAATTGGCATCTGGTATCTATTCTATACCACGCAATGGAGGACAAATGAAAGTCGCCCTTATCGGCGCCACCGGCATGATCGGCTCGCGCCTGCTCGCCGAGCTCAACCGCCGGGGCCATCAGGTCACCGCCATCGTCCGGCGCCCCGAGAAAGTTCCGGCCTTGCCGAACGTCGCGGCCAAAAAGGGCGACGTTTTCGACGAGAAGGGCTTGGCCGAGCTGCTGAGGGGCCATGACGCCGTGATCAGCGCGGTGCATTTCCTCGACAGCGACCCCAAAAAGCTCCTCGCCGCGGTCAAGGCGTCGGGTGTCCCGCGCTATCTCGTCGTCGGCGGCGCCGGCAGCCTCGAAGTCGCGCCCGGCGTCAAGCTGATCGACACGCCGCAATTTCCGGCGCAGTACAAAGCCGAGGCCCAGGCCGGCGCCGATTTCCTCGGCCTCTTGCGCGAGGAGAAAGCGCTCGACTGGACCTTCCTGTCGCCCTCCGCCGTGATCGCGCCAGGCGAGCGCACAGGCAAGTTCCGGCTCGGCGGTGATCAATTGTTGACCCATGACAAGGGCAGCAACATTTCCGCCGAGGACTACGCTATCGCCATGGTCGACGAGCTGGAGAAGCCGGCCCATTCGCGCCGGCGGTTCACGGTCGGCTACTAGTCTAGCGAAGCATCGCGCGCGCCGATGGCGGGCCTCAGCGAGCCGCTCGACGGCGCGGGTGAAATCCGCCAAGGCGCGACGATGGCCGATGCGGTCAAGCCCGTCAGCGCGAGCGGTCTGGCCGGGCCCCGATAGTTCAAATCCGTCGGGCGGCGCGCATCGCCGCCGCCTCGATCGAGCGCATCGCGAGCCGATCGCGGCGCCCTCGAATGAGGCGCCGACCAAGAGCGGCGCGCCGCGCCGGCTTTGCTTCGCCGGCTTTGCCTCGCCCCACGCCGATGCTATAGCGCGGCCAGCGCGGCGATGAAGTCGCTTGGAACAGCGGGTATTTCTCGATGGACAAGATCAAGGTCAAGAATCCGGTTGTCGAACTCGACGGCGACGAGATGACCCGCATCATCTGGTCCTTGATCCGCGACAAGCTGATCCATCCCTATCTCGATATCGAGCTGAAATATTTCGATCTCGGCGTCGAGCATCGCGACGCCACCAACGACAAGGTCACGGTCGACGCCGCCGAAGCGATCAAGACGTACGGCGTCGGCGTCAAATGCGCGACGATCACGCCCGACGAAGCGCGGGTCAAAGAGTTCAATCTGAAGGAGATGTGGAAGAGCCCGAACGGCACGATCCGCAACATTTTGGGCGGCGTCATCTTCCGCGAGCCGATCATCTGCAAGAATGTGCCGCGCCTCGTGCCGAGCTGGACGCAGCCGATCGTCATCGGCCGCCACGCCTATGGCGACCAATATCGCGCGACCGATTTCAAGGTGCCGGGCAAAGGCCGCCTGACGATCAAGTTCGAGGGCGAGGACGGGACCGTCATCGAGAAGGAAGTGTTCAAATTTCCCGACGCCGGCGTCG
>JAJPHH010000088.1 GCA_021325385.1 Alphaproteobacteria bacterium | reverse complement strand
GATCTGATCCGCGCCGGCGCGGCCGAGATCGTCGTCGCCGGCGGCATGGAGAGCATGAGCAACGCGCCCTATCTGCTCGACCGCGCCCGCAGCGGCTATCGCATGGGTCATGGCAAGGCGCTCGACCACATGTTCCTCGACGGGCTCGAAGACGCTTACGACAAAGGACGGCTGATGGGGACGTTCGCCGAGGATTGCGCGGAGGCCTATCAATTCACGCGCCAGGCGCAGGACGAATTCGCCATCGCCTCGCTGACCCGCGCGCAGAAGGCGATGCGCGACGGCGCGTTCAAAGGCGAGATCGTTCCGGTTGCGACGAAGAACGGCAAGACCGAGCGCGTCGTCGCCGAAGACGAGCAGCCGCCCAAAGCCAAGCTCGAGAAAATCCCCCAGCTCCAGCCCGCCTTTCGCAAGGACGGCACGGTGACCGCCGCCAATTCCAGCTCCATCTCGGACGGCGCCGCCGCGCTCGTGCTGATGCGGCGCTCCGAAGCGGAGAAACGCGGGCTGAAACCGCTCGCGACCATCAAGGCGCACGCCTCGCACGCCGACCTGCCCAATCTCTTCCCGACGGCGCCGATCGGCGCGATCCGGAAGCTCTACGACAAGGCGGGTTGGACCGACGCCGACGTCGATCTCTACGAGATCAACGAAGCGTTCGCGGTGGTGACCATGGCGGCGATGCGCGATCTGCGCCTGTCGCACGACAAGGTGAACGTCAATGGCGGCGCCTGCGCGCTCGGCCATCCGATCGGCGCGTCGGGCGCGAGGATCATCGTGACCCTGCTCGCCGCGCTCGAAGCGCGCGGCCTCGAGCGCGGCGTCGCCGCGCTCTGCATCGGCGGCGGCGAAGCGACGGCGATCGCGGTCGAGCGGGCGCAGTAATACCGGTGAGCATAGCGCCGTTCTCCCTGCCCGGCCGGTTTTGGCGCGGCAATCTGCACGCCCATTCGACCTTGTCCGACGGCGGGCTTGCGCCCGAACAGGCAATCGACGTGTATAAGGACGCCGGCTACGACTTCGTCCAGCTCTCCGAGCATTTTCTTCAACGCTTCAATTGGCCGATCGCCGATACAAGGCGCTGGCGCTCGAACAAGTTCACCACCCTGATCGGGGCCGAGCTGCATGCGCCTTCGACCAGGGTCGGCGAGCTCTGGCATATTCTCGCCGCCGGCCTGCCGCTCGATTTCGAGGCGCCCGCGCCGGACGAGAGCGGCCCGGCTCTGGCGGCGCGGGCGCGCGAGCAAGGCGCCTTCGTCGCTATCGCCCATCCGGCTTGGTCGCAACTGACGATCGAGGACGGCCGCGCGCTTCAGCAGGCGGACGCGGTCGAAACATACAACCACGGCTGCGCCGTCGAAAACGACCGCGGCGACGGCTTCTACCTTCTCGATCAGCTTTTGAACGAAGGCCGCCGCCTGACGGCGATCGCGACGGACGACGCGCATTTCCGTCACGGCGATTATGACGCGTTCGGCGGCTTCGTCGAGGTCAAGGCGGAGACGCTCGAGCCGGAGGCCCTGCTCGAGGCGCTAAAAGCCGGCCGCTTTTATTCGAGCCAGGGGCCGCGTATTTTCGACGTTTCGCTCAGCGCAACCGAGGCGACCGTCGCCTGCTCGCCGGTTCAGGCGATAACGATCGTGACCGGGACGTCGCGCGCGTTGTCGAAAGTCGGACGCCAGATCACCGGCGCAACGTTCGATTTGACCGAGGTCGGGCGAGACCATCGCGCCACGGGCGCGCCGATGGCCTGGGCGCGGATCGTGATCATCGACGCGGCGGGACGGCGCGCCTGGACCAATCCGATTTGGCTCGACGAGACGAATTAAAACCTGGACGATCCTTGGCGCCATTCCCGCGAAAGCGGGAGCCCAGGGAACCGCGGCGTCTCAAGGACTGGCTCAGCCTGGATTCCCGCTTACGCGGGAATGACATTGAGCCCAGTCCTACAAATGGGATTGCTTCGTCGCTTCGCTCCTTGCCATCACGGGTCAGGAGACTCTCACCGGCGATTCCGGGAACGACAGTTGTTCGCGCGCCCGCCATTCGTGAGTGACATAGTTCAAGATCACCGAGCGGCGCACGCCCTCGATCGGCCGCTTCTCGAAACCGTGCCAGGTCTTGTCGGACGGCACGAAAATCATCGCGCCGCCGCGCTTGAAGGGCGAGCGGCCGTAATGGCGCTCCTTGCTCCAATAAATGTCCGTGCCGAGGCTCTCGTGACCCGGCCCCTGAGATAGATAGATCAGGCAAGTGAATTTCTTGACGCCCAGATCGGTATGCGGCTCGAGCCAGAAGCCGTCGACGTCCTGCGCATATTCGAGACGCAGGAACGTATCGGCGATCGGCGCGTCGAACGCGTCATGGACGAGCCGCGTCACTTGCGGCGATTGCAGCGCCTCGGCTACGGCGCGCATCGCTGGATAGCGAGCCATGGCGGCGGCGTCGAAATAGCTGCGCTGGTCGTTGTGCAATTCGCGCTTGCCCGAGACGCCTTCGAGACGCGGGGCGGCGAAAGGCAGATCGTCAAGCGCGTCGAGAACGTCCTTCGGAAACACGTTTTCAATCAGGTAGTGCCGATAAGGCGTCTCGAACGTCGCGCGCGCGGCGATTGCGGCGGCGAAGCCGTCAGCGATGCGCTGAGCGTCCTTGCTCAAGGAGTCGGACGGCGCAAGGTTCAGCGCGGACTGTGCGGACATCAAGCTCACCCATGACGATCGGAATTGAGCGGCAATCTAGTGGGCCGCGGCGCAATGGGCAAGTACGCTGCAGATTCAATAGATTAGAAAGAGTCTGAGATGCGGCGCGTCCGAGAGATCGCGTCATTGCGAGCGAAGCGACGCAATCCATTCGTAGAGCTCAGTCCTATGAATGGGTTGCTTCGTCGCTTCGCTCCTCGCAATGACGGCCGATGCATGGGCGTTGCAACGCTGCCCGCCTTCACTCCATGCCCAGCGCGGTGAGATAGAGATCCAGAATTTCCTCCTCCTCGCGCCGCTTGTCCCTGTCCTGTCGCCGCATGGCGACGATCTTGCGCAGAATTTTCACGTCGAAGCCGTTGCCTTTCGCTTCGGCATAAACATCCTTGATGTCGTCCGACAGAGCCTTCTTTTCTTCTTCGAGCTTTTCGACGCGCTCGATAAACGAGCGCAGATGCCCGGCGTTGACGACGTCGTTTTTCATTCGCTTTTCCGACGGTGTTTTTGGCGATGAGACATCGACCCATGGCTCCGCTCGGCTTCCCCGTCAAGCGCCGCGGGCCGTTCATCCCCGCTGTTCTTTCAAAGCGCGCGTCTTGCCGGCGGCTCTGCTGCCGAAGTCCCTCCGCTCATGCAGATGCGGAGAAGCGAGGATCGGCGCGACCAGCCGGGCGAGCCGCGCCGCCCAGGCTTCGGCGTCGTCCCTTGTCGCAATGAGATCCTGGCGGACTTCGATCAGAGCATTGGCGAGGCCGCGCCGGGTTGCGACCGCATCGATCGTGTCGCCGGCGAGCGCCCCGTCATAGGGCTCGTTATCGCCCACGGCTTCGCTTGCCGGCTGCAGATCGGGCTCCTGCGCCAAGGCCGCGAGCAGGGGCTTGGGCAGGCGCGGGTCCATGTCCCACAGCACGCCGACTTTCCACGGCCGTTTCCGGCCGCGCCAGAAGGGCGTGAAGGAATGAATTGACAGCACCGCCGGCTCGCAGCCGGCCGCGCTCATCTTTTCGACGAGATCGATGCAAGCGTCGCGATAGGGCCGCCAATAGAGTTCGCGCCGCCGCGCGATCTCGGCTCGATGGAGACGCGCGTTGCCGGGGACGATCTCTCCGTCGGAAAGGCGCATCACCAGCGTCGGGTCGTCGGCGCCGCGGTTGGGGTCGATCAGCAGGCGCGAAAAGGTCGACAGAATCGCCGGCGCGCCGAGAAGCTCGGCAAGCCGCCGCGCCAGCCAGGCCGCGCCGATGTCATAGGCGATATGGCGGGCGAAGGCCTCAGGCGGCAGGCCGAGCGCGCCATAGGCCGGCGGCAAGGCGTTCGACGCATGGTCGCAGAGGATCGCGACGCCCGCGTCCAGCGGACCCTCGATCCGTTCGACAGGCGGAAAATCGCCCGCGGCCGCGGCGGTTTCGGCCTGCCCCGTAAAATCCATGATCCTTTCAGTCCTTGATCGGGCGATGCGGCGAGAATAAGGACGTGCGGCGCGGCCCGCCAGGCGAAATCGCGCTTCATCAACGTCGCGCCGCCTTCGGCGCATCGAGCCGAAGACAATCATGACCAGCGCGCTGACCGAAGCTCGCCAAGCCGCTTACGGGCCCGCCTTTGTCGCCTTGGTCGTCGGCGCCGTGGCGATGGGCGCTTCGCCGACATTCGTGCGCCTTGCCGATGTCGGACCGTTCACCAGCGCATTCTGGCGCGTCGCCCTCGCTCTGCCGATCCTCTATGCGTGGATGCGCTTTGCGGAGCGCGACGGCGCGCCGCGCCGCAGCTTTTCCCGCGCCGCCGTTCTGAGCGGTCTCGCTTTCGCCGGCGACCTGCTCTTCTGGCACTTAGCGATCGTCTCGACCACGATCGCCAACGCAACCTTCTTCGCAACGACGGCGCCGATCTGGGTCGTCCTGTTCGGCTGGCTCTTGTTCGGCGCGCGAGTCTCCCGCTCCGTGTTGGCCGGCCTCGGCTTATGCTTGGCGGGCGGCGGCGCGCTCTTGGCGCAGAGCTTCAATTTGCATGCCGGCCGGGCGGTCGGCGACCTGCTCGGCCTGGCGACGGGCGTGTTCTTCGGGCTCTATTTCCTCGCCGTGCAGGCGGCGCGACGCGAGTCGTCGGCGGCCCGGGTCACGTTCGAGGCGACGCTGATCACCGCGGGCGTCCTGCTGATCGTCGCGCTGGTCCTGGAGCGCCGGTTCTGGCCGCAGAGCTTTTCCGGCCTCGCGGCGCTCCTCGCAATGTCCTGGATCAGCCATGCCGGCGGCCAAGGTCTGCTGACGGCGGCGCTCGGCCGCTTGCCGGCGGTCTTCTCGTCGCTGGTGATATTCCTGGAGGCGATCGCGGCCGCCTTTTTCGCTTGGGCGGCGCTCGGCGAGCCAGTCACGGCGGTCCAAGCGGCGGGCGGGCTGGCCATTCTTCTCGGCATCTATGTGGCGCGGCCGTGACGGACCCGGCTGCGTCCTTTCCCCGTGTTGACAGGCCGCGCGCCGCAACGAATATGGCGCGCCATGATGGAGCAGACGCGTGAGTCCAGGCGAAAAGCGCGCAATCGAATCGGCCTCATCGCCTGCTGCTTGGCGTCGGGCTGCGGCCTCGCCCCGGCGCGAGCCGATTTTCGTCTATGCAACAACACGTCGAACCGGGTCAGCGTCGCGCTGGCCTATACCGACGGCCAAAACTGGACGAGCGAGGGATGGTGGAATCTCAAACCGTCCGATTGCGACGTCCTGCTGCGCGGCACGCTGGCGGCCGAATTCTACTATGTCTACGCCATGGACGAGCGCGGCGGCGAGTGGAAGGGCAAGGCCTATATGTGCACGAGCGACCGCGAGTTCAAAATCGACGGCCGGCAGGATTGCTATGTGCGCGGCTACGATCGTACCGGCTTTTTCGAGGTCGATACGGGCAAGGACGCGCGCGACTGGACGGTGCAGCTTACCGATCCAACGTCGCCGTGATTTCGTGAAGCTTAGGGCCGACGGCGCGATCTCATCTTCCGACGCGCCGCGCAACGTGGAAGGACAGCGTCGATGAGGCGGCGGCGGCGCGTCAAAATCATCGCGACGCTGGGGCCGGCTTCAGCCGACCGGACCGTTGTCGCTTCGCTGTTCGAAGCCGGCGCCGACGTCTTCCGCATCAATATGAGTCACGCCTCGCACGACGCGATGCGCGAGCGCGTGGCGATGATCCGCTCGATCGAGAAGGAATACGACCGGCCGATCGGCATTCTGGTCGATTTGCAGGGCCCGAAACTCCGGGTCGGCGAATTCGAGACCGGCGCGGTTCTGCTGCGCAAGGGCGAGGCGTTCACGCTCGATTCCGATCCGACGCCCGGCGATCAATCGCGCGTCTGCTTGCCGCATCCCGAGATTCTCGATTCGCTCGCCCCCGGCCATCGCTTGCTGATCGACGACGGCAAAGTGTTGCTGAAAGTGACGAGCGTCGCGCCCGGGAAGGCGGCGACCCTGGTCGAAGTGGCCGGCCGCGTCTCGAACAAGAAGGGCGTCAGCCTGCCCGACACGACGATCCCGACCTCGGCGATGACGCCGAAAGATCGCGACGACCTCCACGCGGCCTTGCAACAGGGCGTCGATTGGATCGCGCTGTCCTTCGTACAGAGGCCGGAAGACGTCGCGGAGCTCAGAGCGATCGTCGCCAGCCGGGCGATGGTGATGGCGAAGATCGAAAAGCCGCAGGCCATCGCCCGGCTCGACGAAATCATGGAGGTTTCCGACGCGTTGATGGTGGCGCGCGGCGATCTCGGCGTCGAAATGCCGCTCGAGCAGGTGCCGGGCTTGCAAAAGCGGATCACCCGCACCGCGCGCCGGCTCGGCAAGCCGGTCGTGGTCGCGACGCAAATGCTCGAATCGATGATCTCGTCGCCGGTGCCGACCCGCGCCGAAGTCTCGGACGTCGCAACCGCGGTGTTCGAAGGCGCGGACGCCGTGATGCTGTCCGCGGAAAGCGCTTCCGGCCAATATCCGATCGAAGCTGTGGCGACGATGAGCCGGATCGGCGAACAGATCGAGTCGGAGGAGATTTATCCCGCCGTCATCACCGCGCAGCGCGCCAGCCCGGAACGCACCGGCGCTGACGCCATCGCCGTGGCGACGCGCGACGTCGCCGAGACTTTGGACCTGAAGCTGATCTGCGCTTGGACCGCTTCCGGCTCGACCGGCCTGCGCATTGCGCGCGAGCGGCCGCGCTCGTCGATCGTCGCGCTGACCCCGAACATTTCGGCGGCGCGCCGCCTCGCCTTGGTCTGGGGCGTGCACGCCATCGTCACCGAAGACGCCCGCGACGAGCGCGACATGGCCGAGCGCGCCTGCCGCCACGCCGCCGCCCAAGGCTTCGCCGAAGTCGGCGAGCGCATCATCATCGTCGCCGGCGTGCCGTTCGGCACGCCCGGAGCGACGAACAATATCCGCGTCGCCTATGTCGAGGCGCAGGACGCGACCGGGGGATGAGCCGCGGGGTCTAATTCCCGCCCCGCGGCGCGGGGACGACGGACGCCCCCTCCTTCTCCGGCAAGATCGCCAGCCCGATCAACGACAGGACGAGGCAGCCGTCCATGTAATAGAACGGCATGAACTTATCGCCAGTCGCGTTCATCAGTTGGCCGACGAGGAAGGGCGACAAGCCGCCAAAAATCGCGACGGCGAAATTGTAGGCGATGGCGGCGCCGGTCGAGCGCATCCTGACCGGAAAGGTCTCCATCATCAGCGCGTTGCCGGGCCCGGTGACGAAGATCATGATCAGGCTCGTCGCCTGCAGCGCCCAGAGCGTGACATTGCCGGGCGCTCGGATCGCTCGCTCGGCGAGAAAGAGCGACGCGACGATGAACAGGATGAGCGCCGGGACCATGACCGGCCGTCGTCCGTACTGATCGGAGAGGCCGCCGGCGAAAGGAATGGCGATCGCCGCGACGACATTGACGACGAGGAGACCGAGCTGCGCGTCGACCAGGTTCAGCTCGAGGGCCCGCTCGGCGTAATTCGGCAGAAAGATATTCATGATGTAGGTGAAAGCCGTGCCGCCGGCCACGAACATGAGCATCGCCGCGAGAGCGCGCGGATGCTCGCGAAGCACGTCGCGGAGCGGCGTATTGGGCCGGCCGGCGCTCTTGGCGAGAAAAGCCTTGAACTCGGGCGTCTCCTCGACTGCGCTGCGCAGATACGCGCCGACCGGGCCGATGACGACGCCGGCGAGAAAGGGAACGCGCCAGCCCCAGCTCTCGAAGGCCTGCGGCGACAACAGCGCGTTGAGCGCATAGGCGAAGGTCGCGCCGATGACGAAGGCGGAAAACTGCGCCACGTGCTGAAACGCGGCGTAGAAGCCGCGCCGCGCCGGCGGCGCGAATTCCGCCAGCATCGCCGTCGAGGTCGAATATTCGCCGCCCGCGGAAAAACCCTGGATCAGCCGCGCGATCAAGAGACCGACCGGCGCGGCGACGCCGATCGTCTGGTAGCTCGGCATGAGGCCGATGAGGCCCGTGCCGAGCGCCATCATAAGCACGATCGCGATCAGCGCGCGCTTGCGGCCGATCACGTCGGACCACACGCCGAAAACGAGGCCGCCGACCGGGCGGAAAACGTAAGCGACGGCGAGCAGGCCGTAAGCCCTGACCAGGCCCGCTGTCGGATCGCTCTCCGGGAAGAATTGCCTGGCGATCACGCCGGCGAACAGGCCGAATGCGATGAAATCGAACCATTCGAGCGCATTGCCGATGGTCGAAGACCAGACGACGCGCCGGCGCATCGCAGGATCGACCGCCAATTCCGCCATTTTCGGTTTCCAGCCCGATCGCCCTGTTGCGGTTCGCGCCGCGGCGCGGCGTTCGGCGAATGTTGAGGATCGTCCATTACATGTCAAACAGGATGGTTCGGCGCCCTACGGCCCCTTCTCCCCCCTTGCGGGTGGAAAGCGCGAAGCGCGCCGCCAGAGGCGCCGCGCAAGATCGGGAGGTACGCTGCGACTGAAATCGACGCTCGACTTCCGCTCTGCCGGGCTCAGACGGCGCTCCGGCGGTCTTGGCGAGAGCGGGCCTGCATGCCGCAGCTCGACGAGCTTGCCGCCCGACTAACGAGCCCAGCGCATCCAGCGCCGAGGCCGCCTTCTCCCGGCAGGGCGGCGAAAAGGGTACGTCACGCCGCCTCGAGCGCCAGCGCGATGCCCTGGCCGACGCCGATGCACATCGTCGCCAGCGCGCGCTTGGCGCGCCGCTCCTTCATCTCGATGGCCGCGGTCAGAGCGAGACGCGCGCCCGACATGCCGAGCGGGTGGCCGATGGCGATCGCGCCGCCATTCGGATTGACATGCTCGGCGTCGTCGGGAAGGCCGAGCGCGCGCAGGCAGGCGAGCGCTTGCGAGGCGAAGGCTTCGTTGAGCTCGACGACGCCGAAATCGCCGATGGCGACGTTCAACCGCGCCATCAGCTTCTGCGTCGCCGGCACCGGACCGTAGCCCATCAGGCGCGGCGCGAGGCCGGCCGCGGCCAAGCCGGAAATGCGCGCCGTCGGCGTTAATTCGTAGCGTTTCACCGCCGCGGCGGAGGCGACGATCAAGGCCGCGGCGCCGTCATTGACGCCGGAGGCGTTGCCGGCCGTGACCGTGCCGCCCTTGCGGAACGGCGTCGGCAGAGCGGCGAGCTTGTCGAGGCTGGTCGCGCGCGGATGTTCGTCGCGCTCGACGCGCGTGACGGCGCCCCTGCGGTCCTTGACCTCGACCGGCGCGATCTCTCGCGCCAAACGGCCGTTCTGCTGCGCGGCGGCGGCGCGCTGCTGGCTGCGCAGCGCGAAAGCGTCCTGATCGGCGCGCGAAATCTGAAATTCCTCGGCGACGTTCTCGGCGGTCTCGGGCATCGAGTCGACGCCGTATTGCGCCTTCATCAGCGGGTTGACGAAGCGCCAACCGATCGTCGTGTCGAAGATTTCGGCATGGCGCGAGAAGGCCTCCGTCGCTTTGCCTTGGACGAAGGGAGCGCGCGACATGGATTCGACGCCGCCGGCTATGGCGAGGTCGATTTCGCCGCTGCGCACGGCGCGCGCGGCTGAGCCGACCGCGTCGAGGCCGGAGCCGCACAGGCGATTGATGGTGACGCCCGAGATTTCCTGCGGCAGGCCCGCGAGCAGCAAGGCCATGTGGGCGACGTTGCGATTGTCCTCGCCCGCCTGATTGGCGCAGCCGGCATAGACGTCGTCGATGGCGGCGGGATCGAGCTTCGGCGCCTTCGCGAGCGTCGCCTTGATCGCGTGGGCAAGGAGATCGTCGGGCCGCACCGACGACAGCGCGCCGCCGTAACGACCGACGGGCGTGCGGGCGCCCTCGCAAAGAAAGACATCGATCATGGATTTGGAGCTCCGGGAGCGAATGGACGAGAATTGAGGGGAGTATAGCCGGCGGCCGCCTTGGCGCTATCTCGCAGAATCAGCCGGCCGCGGCGGCAGCTTCCTGACGCCGGCGGAATCGACCCGCGCCGCGAGCGCGCCGACGCTCTCGCCGCCGATCCACCAGTCTGGCGCAATCTCGGCGAGCGGAACAAGAACGAAAGCCCGCGCCCTCAGCCGGGGATGCGGCAGGCTCAGGCCCGGCTCGTCGAGCGAAAGGCCGTCATAGGCGAGGATGTCGATATCGACGACGCGCGGTCCCCAGCGCTGTTCGGCGGCGCGATTGCGGCCGAGACTGGCCTCCACCGAAAGCGCCCGCTCGAGCAGCGCCTGCGGCGAGAGCGCGGTTTCGACCCGCAAGCAGAGATTGACGAAATCGGGCTGGTCGAGAACGCCCCAGGGCGGCGTCTGATAATCGGCGGAGCGCGCGACGAGCCTGACCGCGGCGCCGTCGCAAAAGCGGCGCACCGCCTCGTCGAGGACGGCGCGGACGTCGCCGATATTGCCGCCGAGCCCGATCAAGGCGTTCGGCATTGCCGTCACCGCTTTCGGCGGCGCGTCAGGGCGACGCCGACATCGTCGAAAATCGCAGGAATCGGCGCGTGGGGCTTATGGACGACGACCCGAACTTCCGCGACGCGCGGGAAACGATCGAGCAGGGCCTGGGCCACCGCGCCGGCGGCGGCTTCGACCAGCTTGAAGCGCCGCGCGACGAAAGCGCGCTCGGCCTCCTCGACGACCGCGGCGTAGGAAATCGTGTCGGCGAGGCGATCGCTCGTCGAGGCTTCGCCAAGCTCGACTTTCAGCTCGAGATCGACGACGAAGCGCTGCCCGACTTCGCCCTCATGCGCCATCACGCCGTGATGGGCGTGCGCGACCAGACCTTTGACGAAGATCATGTCGGACATTCAAGCCTCGCGATGGCGGCGGCGACTTTCAGCGCCTGCAGGGTCTCGGCGACATCATGGACGCGAACGATCGCCGCGCCGCGCCTGGCCGCGGCGAGATGGGCGGCGATCGAGCCGCCAAGCCGCCGCTCCGGCGGCGCCGGCGTGACGCTGTCGATGAAACGCTTGCGCGACGCGCCGACCAGGAGCGGCAGCGCGAAGCGCTTCAATTCGCCGAGCCGGGCCAGCGCCGTCAGGCTTTGCGCCGGCGTCTTGCCGAAGCCGATCCCCGGATCGAGCGCGATGCGCGACAGCGCAATCCCGGCGGCGGCGGCGATATCGAGGGAGCGCGAAAAGAACGCCGCGATGTCCGCCATGATGTCGATCGCCGGATCGGCGCGATCGCGATTATGCATGATGACGATGGTCGCGGCGTGATCGGCGACGACCCGCGCCATGTCAGGGTCGCGCTGCAGGCCCCAGACGTCGTTGACGATCGCCGCCCCTTGCGCCAGCGCCCAGCGCGCGACCGCAGCCTTCATCGTATCGATCGAGACGGGCGGCCCGGCTTTGACGACGTCCGGCAAGACCGGCGCGAGGCGGGCGATCTCGTTCTCTTCGCTGACCGGCTTGGCGCCGCCGTAAGGCCGCGTCGATTCCGCGCCGATGTCGAGAATGTCGGCCCCTTCCGCGGCCATGGAAGCCGCACGGGCGACGGCGGCCTCAGGCGAAAAGAATCGCCCGCCATCCGAAAACGAATCCGGCGTGACATTGAGAACGCCCATGACCGCAGGACGGCCGAGGGCGGCGAGGCCCGACAGAGCAAAGGACGACGCGGCGGTCATGGCCGCTGCGCGTAGCACAAAGGCGAGGCCGGCGCGCGCCCTTCTCTCCGTCCAGAGGGTTCAATGAACTTGGATGATTCCGTCGACCGCCCGCCATTCGGCCGGCTTGATCAATCGATTATGCGCGACGCGCACCGAATAGAGGGCGCCCTCCAATTCGCGCCGCCAATAGTCGAGAAAACTTCGCAATGTCGGGAAAGACGGCGCGACGTCGTATTCCTGCCAAATGTAAAGCTGCAGCAAGGTGGGATGGTCGGGCATACGGTAGTGGATTTCGGCCGTGGTCAAGCCATAACCCTGAACCTGTAAGAGAAAGTCCTTACTCGCCATCTCTTTGTTTCTCCGCACGAATGCGATGCGCTCATGGCTTCGCCATCGGAACGCCGCTACCCCGCGGCCTCGCGATTCGCGCGGCTTCCGGATCGCATTCAAGCAAGGTCTATTCCACCTCGTCAAAGGGGAAACGCAAATCCGCCCGGGAGGTTCGCCGTCGGCGGCCGCCGCCGCGCCGCAGCCGAATTTCGGCTGGCCAACTAGAGCCCAGAACCGGCCCTCTTATTCAGAAAGAGGCATATGTTTCAGTCGGTTACCCTTTTGTTAGCACTCCAGACGGATGAGTGCTAAATTTTTTCTCACAACCTCTTGAACCCGGATTTTTTGCTCCCTAACTCGATTTCGCTCCGGCTGGGGTCGCCCTTGCCGGGCTCAGAGCATCGTTATCTTTTAAGGCAGGAGGATTTGCATGCATTTCCGTCCATTGCATGACCGCGTCGTCGTGCGCCGCATCGAGGCCGAAGAGAAGACGGCCGGCGGCATCATCATTCCCGATACGGCCAAGGAAAAGCCGCAGGAAGGCGAAATCGTCGCCGCCGGCCCGGGCGCCCGCGACGAGAAAGGCCAGCTTGTCCCGCTCGACGTGAAAGCCGGCGACCGCGTCCTCTTCGGCAAATGGTCCGGGACGGAGGTCAAGATCGACGGCGAGGACCTCTTGATCATGAAGGAAAGCGACATTCTCGGCGTGATCGAGAAGACGCAGTCGATGAAGAAGGCGGCGTGAGGGCAGCGGCGCTCAAGAACAAAGGAGGAGGTTAGACAAATGGCTTCCAAGGAAATCAAATTCTCGACCGAGGCGCGCGACAAGATGCTGCGCGGCGTCGATAAGCTGGCGAACGCGGTCAAGGTGACGCTCGGCCCGAAGGGCCGCAACGTCGTGCTCGAAAAGTCCTTCGGCGCGCCGCGCATCACCAAGGACGGCGTCACCGTCGCCAAGGAGATCGAGCTCGAGGACAAGTTCGAGAATATGGGCGCCCAGATGGTGCGCGAGGTCGCGTC
>JAJPHH010000058.1 GCA_021325385.1 Alphaproteobacteria bacterium | reverse complement strand
ATCAGTCGCACTCCCGGCGCTCCCCGAAGCATCAAACTTCGTGTCGACCCGGAGATTCTACCCAGGCTTCAACCTGTCATATCCTCTGTGCAGAGCTACTAGGAGTTCGGACAGCACCCGGCCGGAGGTAGTGTCTTAGCTTGAATTTTCGCGCCTCTTTGACGGTCGCTCGCCGCGCCCCCAACTCCCTGCTATGCTTGGCGGAAAGCATGGGAGGCGCGACAAACATGAAAACCCCAATTCATAAGGCTCCGATCGGAGACAAGACCGTTTATCTGGAGAGAGTGGGCATTTGGTATGACCAGCCGACAGATCAAATCCGCATAACCATTCCCGGATCAGGCTGGTTTCATACAACCGTGAACGATAACCCCAAGAGCGCGAGAGGACACCGTAACTTGTTCGCCAAATTGGCCCGTGCGCTCAAGGAAGCGGGTGCTCCCCATCCCGAGTTTGATGAGACGGAGGCGATCAAGACGCCTTCGGAGGCCGGTTAATGCCGCGCGGTGCTAACGGCGAGCGCCGCCCCGCCGACGCGAACGCCAACGCTGTCCTGATCGGGAAGATCGCGACGGGCGAGGTCGAGGACGGGCCGCCCGACACGGGAAGAACAAGGCCGCTTAGGAGCTGGGCCGGAAGGGCGGTCAGAAGCGTGCGGAGTCCATGACGGCGGAGCGCCGTGCAGAAATTGCGAAAAGAGCTGCACAAAGGCGTTGGAGTAAAGATCACGGCTGAGTTTTTACCGAACTTCTTACAGAAGCTAACACTTCTTCGAATTTTTGGTTGGAGATCCTGACTTCTCCAAATTGGGTCTCGTATGTACGGAGCAATCCATTTAATTGGTGAACCATCGTCTTGAAGAATTGAGGAGACATTCTCACTTCGCATTGTTCGTCATTAAAAGCCTGTCCCGGCTTGGATTCTTTAATTCGGCCAAATACCATAAAAAGATCATAAGGCGTGAGCCCCAGCCTAAGGGTGTTTGAATAAATGGCTTTGAAATCTGACGCGAGGACATTTTCAGTAACATATCCGCCAATCGCGTCTTCCGACATTATTTTATCTTCGGCCATTATCCTACTCTCTCCAATTCAAAGGTGGCCTGGGGAGCGCGTTTGCTTATTTGAGCGCCCTTGATTGGGTCAAATTGTATCTGCCGTGGCCTAACGTCTTCACGAAAGATATTCTCGCCTTTTTTGTTTTGCTTCTTTCGGATACTAAATACAATTTCATATCCAAGCGCCCATGCTAGCTCGGCAATAGTTCTCAAGGTAAGATTAGCGTTGCCGCGCAGAAGACGATTGACGACGGATTTGTTAATCCCAAGTTGCGACGCAACATCTTGTTGAGAGATTCCGGTCTCTTTCTTGGCTTCGATTGCCGCCAGAATTAGGCCTTTGCGCACCGATCCTATTAGGCGCCCCGCCGCTCTACTTTTCTCATCTATTTTCAGCTCATAGGACATCGGCGTACCCTCCCGTTACGAATTTTGGCGCGTCCAAATCGAGCTGATTGCGGCGACGTACAACATCGTCCCGGTAACCAGCATATAGATTGTGCTTCTTAACTCGTTCCATGGTGTCGATGTTGGCGGCAAGGAAGATGCCCTTTTTATAGAACCAACCAAAGAGACGAATATCAGGAGTCTTGAGCTCCCAAACGCCGTCTTCTAGTGGCTCCATAGAATGGGACAATTCGTAGAACGAGAAGTCTTCGCCTGCCACGAAATCGTGGAACAGGTCATCGACCTGTTCCAGAGGCGACTGCATCCCATCCGCGTCAAAAGGTTCCAATGCTGGGAGAGTGTCATTGAGCCACTCGATGACGTGCGGGTAAGCGTACAACAGTCGCACTGGTTGCTCATCTTTGGCGAGCCCGCCGCCGATTTGAACCAGCTTCTTACTGGAAACCAATGTAGCCAGCGTTGCCATGCATGTCAACGTCTGTTAGAGAACAATTCGAATTGTTGCCTTTTAAGGCAAAAAATTGGTACCCTTGTCGTAGTCGAGCATTCGGGAGTGAATGTCTAGGTTAAGAAGTGCGCCAGTTTACCCGCCTCACCAACGCGTTCTCAAAGAAAATCGAGAACCATTGCCATTCGCTGGCTCTATACTTCCTGTTTTGCAACTTCATCCGCATTCACAAGAGCCTCAAGGTCACGCCAGCGATGGCGGCTGGCGTGCCCGATCGGCTCTGGTCGACGGAGGACGTTGTCTTGCTGATCGACGCGCGGGAATATCGCCGCCGGATCGGCAAGAAAGCGGCCAAGGGCCGTTAAGCATAAGATCTTTTCCTGAAACTGAGACACTACCCCGGAAAAGCCGCGCTTGACTCTGAACATATAGAGAACATAACATGCACATAGCACGGTCATGGAGGCGGCTATGTTGCAAGCGGCGGGATTTCAGCGGGCTTTCGGGCTGATCGGCGATGCGGCGGAAATGGCGGCGCTCGCGGCTTTCCTGGCGATGATCGCGATCGTGGCGCGGCTGCTCGGCGCGTGAGGCGAGGGGGCTGGCCGCGGCTTAGATGTTGACGACCCAGCCCGCCGCCTCGACGGCGCCCGGCGCGGCGGCGACAATGGCCCGGATTCGCGTCCTTGGGTTCAGCCTTGTCCGATCTCGTCAAATCCGTCGGCTTCGTGCATCTGCACACGCACTCGGCCTATTCGCTGCGCGAGGGCGCGCTCACGATCGAGCAGCTCGCCAAGCGGGCCAAGGCCGACGACATGCCGGCCCTCGCCATTACCGATACGAACAGCCTGTTCGGCGCGCTGGAATTTTCCGAAAAGCTCGCCAAGGAGGGGATCCAGCCGATCGTCGGCGCGCAGGTCGCGATCGATTTCGGCGACGCGCCGGCGGGCGCCGCGGCGCGCCATGGCGAGGCGCGGGCGCGCGCGCCGATCGTGCTGCTGGCGCAGAGCGAGGCGGGCTATCTGAACCTGATGCGCATCGTGAGCCAGGTCTGGCTCGGGCCGGAAGGCGGCGACGAACCGCAGCTCGGTTTCGCCGGCTTGGCGCCGGCCGAAGGCCTGATCGCGCTGACCGGCGGGCCTTCCGGCCCGATCGACCAGGCGCTGAGCCTCGGCCTTGGCGATCTCGCCGAAACGCGGCTCGGCCGCCTCGCCGAACTCTTTCCGGGCCGGCTCTATGTCGAGCTGCAGCGCCATGGCCTCGCCGCCGAGGAGGCGAACGAGCCGGCGCTGATCGGCCTCGCCGACCGTTTCGGCCTGCCGCTGGTCGCGACAAACGAGCCCTATTTCGGCGCGGCTTCCGATTACGAGGCGCATGACGCGCTGCTCAGCATCGCTGACGGGGCCCTGATGAGCGCCGCCGACCGGCGCCGGCTCACGGCCGAGCACCGGTTCAAGACGCGCGCCGAAATGATGAAGCTTTTCGAAGATTTGCCGGAAGCTCTTGCCGCGACCGTCGAAGTCGCGATGCGCTGCGCCTTCCGGCCGCAGACGCGCAAGCCCATCCTGCCCCGCTTCACCGCCGCGGACGGGTCGAACTCGAGCGAAGTCGAGATTTTACGCGCCGAAGCTGAAGCAGGACTTCAACGCCGCTTGGCCGCCCATGGCTGCGCCCCGGGCGTCGGCGAAGAGGAATACAAGAAGCGGCTGGCCTTCGAGCTCGACGTGATCGAGAAGATGAAGTTCCCCGGCTATTTCCTCATCGTCGCCGACTTCATCCAATGGGCCAAGCGCCACGACATTCCGGTCGGGCCGGGCCGCGGCTCGGGCGCGGGCTCGCTCGTCGCTTACGCGCTGACCATCACCGATCTCGATCCGATCCGCTTCGGCCTGCTGTTCGAGCGCTTCCTCAATCCCGAGCGCGTGTCGATGCCGGATTTCGACATCGACTTCTGCCAGGAGCGGCGCGACGAGGTGATCGCCTATGTGCGCGAGCGCTACGGCCATGACCGGGTCGCGCAGATCATCACGTTCGGCTCGTTCCTCGCCCGGGGCGTGCTGCGCAATGTCGGCCGCGTGCTCGAAATGCCGCTCGGCCAGGTCGACCGGCTGGCCAAGCTGGTGCCGCAGAACCCTGCCAAGCCGATCACGTTGAAACAGGCGGTCGCCGACGAGGCGCGCCTGCGCGAAGCGGCCGAGGCGGACGAGCGCGTCGCCAAATTGCTCGACATCGCCGAGAGGCTGGAAGGGCTCTATTCCAACGCCTCGACCCACGCCGCCGGAATCGTCATCGGCGATCGGCCGCTGATCGAGCTCGTGCCGCTCTATCGCGACCCGAAATCGACGATGCCGGCGACCCAGTTCAACATGAAATGGGTCGAGCCGGCCGGCCTGGTGAAATTCGACTTTCTCGGCCTGAAGACGCTGACCGTGCTGCAGAAGGCGGCGGCGCTGCTGGCGCGGCGCGGGACGAAGGTCGACCTGTCGATGATCCCGCTGGACGACAAGAAAACCTACGAGATGCTCGGCCGCGGCGAGACGGTCGGCGTGTTCCAGGTTGAATCGGGCGGCATGCGCAAGGCGTTGGTCGAGATGCGCGCCGACCGGTTCGAGGACATCATCGCCCTCGTCGCGCTCTACCGGCCGGGGCCGATGGCGAACATCCCGACCTATTGCGCGCGCAAGCTCGGCCAGGAGAAGCCGGATTATATCGAGCCGCGCATCGAGCCGATCCTGCGCGAGACGCATGGCGTCATCATCTATCAAGAGCAGGTGATGCAGATCGCCCAGGTCCTCTCCGGCTATTCGCTCGGCGAAGCCGATCTGCTGCGCCGCGCCATGGGCAAGAAGATCAAGAAGGAGATGGACGCGCAGCGCGCCCGATTCGTCGACGGGGCGGTGGCGCGCGGCCTCTCCCGCGCCAAGGCGGACGAGATTTTCGACCTGCTCGCCAAATTCGCCGATTACGGCTTCAACAAGAGTCACGCCGCGGCCTACGCGCTGATCACCTATTGGACGGCCTGGCTCAAGGCCAATTATCCGGTCGAGTTCCTGGCCGCGGCGATGACGCTCGACAAATCGAACACCGACAAGCTCGCCGAATTCCGCGCCGAGGCGGAGCGGCTCGGCGTCAGGGTCGAGCCGCCTTCCGTCAACCGTTCCGGCGTCGATTTCGAGGCGCATGGCGCGGGCGGGGCCTTGTCGATCCGCTACGCCTTGTCGGCGATCAAGGGCGTCGGCGAAGCGCAGGCCGAAGCTCTGGTCGCGGCGCGCGGCGACAGGCCGTTCGCCTCGATGGCCGAGATGGCGCGGCGGATCGATCCGCGCAGCGTCAACAAGAAGGCGCTGGAGAGCCTCGCCGCTTCGGGCGCTTTCGACGAGATCGAGCCCGACCGCGCCCGCGCTTTCGCCTCGATCGAGCCGGCTTTGGCGCTGGCGCATCGCGCGCTCGACGAGCGGACCGCCGGCCAGAACGGCCTCTTCGGCGAAGCCGAGCCCGCGCCCTTGATCGTCAAGGCGCCGCCCTGGTCGGCGACCGATCGGCTGCGCAAGGAATTCGAGGCGGTCGGCTTCTTCCTCTCCGGCCATCCGCTCGAATCCTACGGCGCGGCCTTGAAGCGGCTGCGCGTCGAGCGCTGGAGCGAGTTCGTCGCCAATGTCCGCCGCGGCGCGACCTCGGCGCGGCTCGCCGCCTCCGTGCTCGACCGCTACGAGCGGCGGACCAAGTCAGGCTCGAAAATGGGCGTGGTGCAACTCTCCGATCCGAGCGGCCAGTACGAAGCGGTGCTGTTCCAGGAAGGGCTCAATCAGTACCGCGACCTGCTCGAAAAGGGCGCCGACGTGCTGGTGACCTTGCAAGGCGCGGTCGAAGGCGAGGACGTCAGAGCGCGGATCACCCATGTCGAGGCGCTGGCCGAGGCGGCGTCGCGCAACCAGAAGGGCCTGCGCGTGTTCCTGCGCGACGAGGCGCCGCTGCCCTCGATCGCCGAGCGGCTGCGGGCGCGGGGGGAGGGGGAGGTTTCGCTGGTCGTGATGCTCGGCAAGACGGAAGGGGAAGTGGAGATCAAGCTGCCGGGGAAGTTCGCGGTGTCGGCGGCGATCGCGGGGAGCTTGAAGAGCGTCGAGGGCGTGGTGGCGGTGGAGCATTTGTAGGGGGCGACCACTTGGCGACGATCAGCGACGAACTGGCCGCCGTCGCACAATTCGTGGCCGATAACCGGGTCTATAGCCTCGCCGCCGGGGCTCTCGGCGCGGCGGTCGGGGCCGTGTTTACAGGCTTCGTCACGGCGAAATACGGCGAGATATTCAAGATTCGCGACGCGCAGAGGATGCCGCGCGAACAGTGGGAGGACTTGCTCAATTCCGCCTATCACGAGGTCGGACTCGATTTGATCAGCAGCGCGCTCGCCACCGCGCCCGCTCAGCTCAAGTTTTATTACAAGAAGATGCTCGCCGAACCCGACTATTTTCCGATCTGGACTTCGCATCCCGAAGAATTGTTCGTCTTCGAGAATCAAATCAAGAAGGCCGCGGCGATTCTTCCCGAAGAGATCAAAACGGATTATTACCGCTTCTACCAATCGCATCTGTTCGCCAAACAATATCTCCTCGACGCCCGCTCGAACGACATTCTCGGCCTCTCGCAACGCGTCGGATCCGGTTCCTAGCCAATCTTTACGACGCCTGCTTCGAATCGATGCGCGACGCTTGCCTGGCCGCCCGCAGCTTCGAGCGGTTCGATTCCTCGATTGGACGGCGCTACTTCGATCTCGAATGGGCCAAGGATCGCTTCGCCTTGCGCTTGCCGTCTTACGATCTCGGACATGTCACGACCCGTTGGCTCGCTTACCTTCAAATCGACCTGAAGGTGCGCAGCGAGCAGCAATATTGTTCGCGACTGACGGACAGGGCTCTGCGAATGTGGGAAAAGCGCCGCGCTCCCATGCCGCAATGGCCATAAGCGGAGAACGGCGAGCAGGTCCGGGACAGCGCTCGCGCGCATCGCCGGATTAGACGCCAGGACGAATGATCGGAATCATGGACATAGCGACGACAATATAGCTCTTCGAAACGCGCGCGCAAACCGATTTCTTGCGCGACTCCCGCACGGGCGGCGGCGCAGCTTGGCGCCTTGTCCTTGTCGAGCTCCGCAGTCTCTCATTTGGGGCGAAGTGTCCGCTTCGCCAAGGGGGGTTGATAGCCGATGCGCCGCGCCGGCCGCTTACAGTCGCTCGAAGAGGGCGGAGCGCGGGCAAAGGTCTCGTCGACGCTCGTACTTCTCTGCGAGCGTTTCGGGGCGCTATGGCCGGTTGACGGCGATCGGCCGGCGTGGCGCCGCCGCCAATTGCTCATTAGGCCGCTCGCCGCCGCGCCCGGTCAGCTCAAGTTTTTACAAGAAGATGCTTCGAATCTATGCGCGACGGGATTTGCAACTCACTGCGATTATAGCGCCTTTCCCTCGCCATGGCCGCCATGACGTCCGATGATCCGGACGTCGTCGGCTCTTATTTTGTACGCTTTCTCTTCGCGGTTGCGTCCGACCTCGCGGCGGCATTTGCGAGCGCGGCGTCGAGTTCGCGCGCGAGCGCGCGCCGTCGTGACAGAGGGTGAGAAGGGTCTTTCGTCGCCGCCTTCATTCGGCGCATCAGGTCATAGTCGTGTTCGTCGCGATAAGGCTTGAGATCGAGATCGGGCGGAAGTTTAGTCAGTCTCTCGTCGCCCATCGTCTTAACGTACTTTTGCATAAACCGGTCGTAGGCGCGCCAGGATATTTTATCGGCTCTCACCGCCGCCTCTTCGGCGCGGGTCGCAATCTGATGCGCATGCTGATAGTGCAGGCTGAGCTGGTCGATCAGGGTCTTTTCGACCTCTTCGTGAAGGATGAGATAGCGATCGACCGCGATTGCCCGGCCTCTATAGGTGAAGCTCTTGGGCAAGTGACGGTCGATATAAATCTTCTTACCATCGATGCTGTAACCGGCGAGATAAGGAACGTCATGCTCTCGGTCGAATTTTCCGACGCGACGCAAGATCGCGTCAAGGGCGCGGTCGAGCATCAGACTCGAGACATAGGTATCCGGCACGCGCAAGCGTTCATGTGCGCTGATCGGATGACAGCAACAGGTCGGCATCGCGTCTCCTCCGAAGGTCGGCTATTGAAGCGTCGCGCCAACCTCTCCGTACCAGGATAATGGATCAGCGAGCTCAGTCGAGAAACTCGACGGCGACGCCGTCGACGGTGCGCCGGGCGACCCGAGCGCGCCGACCCGACACGGTCACTTCGGCCCCGACCGGCGGCGCGGCGTCCATTCTAATCGCCGCCCCGCCCGGAGAAAGGTCGACGATCGCGGCGGCGTATTGGCGGCCGTCGCCGTCGACCACGATCGTGCGCCATTGCTCGTAGGCGACGCGCTCGGCGCGACGCCGCTCCGGCTCGCGCTCCGCCTTCTGCGTCAGCGAGGCGACGCGCCAATTCAGCTTTTCGTGTTTGAGCGACGGCGTCGAAAGCTCCATGGCGAATCCTGCATCGAAACTCCGCACGACCCGGCCTTCGATCCTGCCGATCCGCTCTAAATAGGCGACGACGCGCTCGCCCGCGGCGCCGCTGAACGCGCTCTGAAGCGCGACGCCGCCGGCCGATATGTTGAGCGTCTCGCAGGGAAACTCCTTGTGATCGGCGCGCATGTAGCGGCCGCGCAGCGTGACGTCGATGCGCCGGTGGCGGCGCCGATCCGCCTCCGATTGAAGCTCTGGCGCCGGTGAAGCCAGCTTGGTCATTTCGCCGATCCGTGCCTACAAGAACGTGAACCCTGAGCCGTCGGCAAATACCAACCGAGAGTAAAAAAATCGTCTTGCGCGAGCGTGTTTTCGTCGCGCGATGCTTAGCAAAGGCCAAACAAAACGGAACGCCGAGCGTGATTTCTTTATAACAAACTTAATTTGTTCAACATTTATCAACCTCATGCGGTTAAGTTCGCTCGGCTCGCAACGAGCCGGGGCGCCTGATGCAAATGCCGAACCCATTCTTGAAGAGCGCGCTTTTCGATGAAAAGGCGGTCGGCGAAGGCGCCGAGTGCGACGCGGCGGTCGAGAGCGACTTTCGCGAGGCCGAATTCGACAAATTGCTCGAACTGAGCGACGTTCACCACAGACTCGCGGCCGCGGTCGCGACGCTCGAAGGGCTCGTCCAAGCGCTCCAGGAGAAGCGATCTGGTTTGATCTGATCGGCTTGCGACCGATCGGTACTGGCCGGATTTAATGAATGCTTTCTTTTTCGCGGCGCTAAACGCCGGCGCTAGAAATTAAACTTCTGAACAGCGTCTTCATTACGCATATTTTACACTAACATCCGTTATCCACGTCTCTTTACAGGGTTTTCATTCGCCCCGCAGTAACACCCGCGTCACCGGCGCCAAAGCGCCGACGGGGGCGTAGATATGAGTGCAGTCGTCGAGCGGCGCGCCCAAGCGGGCGCGCTTCCTGAACGGGCCGTTGTCGACCTTAAAGGCAATATTCCCTGGTCGCGGTTGCTGAAGCTTGGCGCCGCGGCGGCCGTCTTGACGATCGGCGGTTACGCCGTTCTCGCCGATCAAGTCGCGATCGCGTCCGACAATGCGGTCGTTTCGGCCTATTCCGTCGCGTTGCGCGCGCCGATCGAGGGACTGGTCGATCTTTCCGCGCTGCGCGTCGGCGACCGGGTCGCGCGCGGCGCGCCGCTCGCCAGCCTGGCGAATAGCCGGGTGGACGATGAAAGGCTCGTCGATCTTCGCGGCCGGCTCGCCGAATTGGAGGCCGATCTCGCCGCTCTGAAGACGGAGCGGCAATCGCTCGACAATCTTCTTCAGGCCCTCAGGGCGCGTTCACAGGCTTATGTATCGGCCAGCGCAGCGCGCCTGGCGGGGGCGGTCGTCGAAGCGCAAAATATGCTGGCGGCGCTTTATGATCGCCGCGAGGACGCCAAGCGCGCCCTGAACCGCCGCTCGGAATTGGCGCAAAGCGGCGTTGCTTCCGCGGTCGACGTTGAAAAGGCGCAAGCGGAATTCAGCGCCGTTTCGCACGAGGCCGAAGCGCAGCGCGGCCGGCTCGATTCTCTTTTGGCGCAAGCGGTCGCGATCGATCAAGGGGTCGTGTCAGAACCGGGATCGAACGACGTCGCCTATTCGCGCCAGCGCGCCGACGAAGTCGCCATCCGCTTGAACGAATTGGATCGCCAGATTGCGGTCGCCAGCGCTGAAATCGAGGTGACGAAGGCGCGCTTGACGAGCGAGCAGGCTCGAATCGACAGGCTCGCCGCCGCCTCGATGAGCGCGCCGACATCGGGAATGATTTGGAAGCTCGAGGCGTCGGCGGGCGAACGCGTCGGCGTCGGCGAGCAGATCGCTCAGATCGTCGATTGCGATTCGCAGTTCGTCCTCGCGACCGTCCCGCAAAGCCGCGTGCCGAATATTGAAGTCGGCGGCGAGGCCGAGTTCCGGCTGTCGGGAGAGAGCGCGCGGCGAAGCGGCCATATCGTCTCGGTCGAGGGCGAAGTCGACGCCAACGGCGCCGACCGCAATCTCGCTGCGATCCCTTTCGCCGAGAAGGGACAAACCGCGATCGTGCGCATCGCGCTCGACCCCGGCGAGCGCCAATGTCTGGTCGGCCGCACGGCGCGCGTTCTTATCCGCTCGACCGGGCCCGGCTTCTTCGCCCGCCTGCTCAACCGGTTCATGTAAACGGCGATGATCGAACTCGCCGATCTCGGCCCTCTTCTTCTCTGCGTCGGCGCGCTGGCGATGCTGACCCTTTTCGAGCAAAGCAGCCCGCGCGCGGTCAAGGTTATCGCCGCGGCGCTGGTCATCTTCGTCACCGCGCGCTACTGGTGGTGGCGGACGACGAGCGCGTTTCCGACTCATCTCAATCCCATCCAGGAGGTTTGGGCGAGCCTCTTCTACTTTTTTGAATCCTGCTGCCTGCTGACCTCGATCATCACTCAGGTCTATCTGTCGCGCAGCCGTGAGCGCCAACCGCCGCTCCGCGTCGACGAAGCGCTCGCGAACGCGCCGGTCGACGTCTTCATCCCGACCTATAACGAGCCCTGCCAAATTCTCGAACGGACGATCGTCGCCGCCAAGGCGATCGAACATTCCGATTTGCGCGTCTGGGTGCTCGACGACGGCGCGCGCGACTGGGTGCGCGATCTCGCCCGCGACCTCGGCGTCGAATATGTGCGACGCGTCAAGGGTAAGCACGCCAAAGCAGGGAACGTGAACAACGGCCTCGAACACGCGCTGCGGATCGGCCGCAAGCCGGAATTCATCCTCCTGCTCGACGCCGACTTCGTCGCCTTCCGCAATATCCTCAAGCGCACGCTGGGCTTTTTCGCGGAGAAGGACGTCGGCGTCGTGCAGACGCCGCAGCATTTCTTCAATCCGGACCCGATCCAGAGCAATTTGCTTTGCGCCCGCCACTGGCCGGACGAGCAGCGCTACTTCTTCAACACGCTGCTTTCGGGCAAGGACGCCTGGGGCGCGGCGTTCTGCTGCGGGACCTCGGCGATCCTTCGCGTCGAAGCGCTGATCGCGGCCGGCGGCATGGCGATCGAGACCGTGACCGAGGACATGCTCACCAGCTTTAAAATGCTCGAGCACGGCTACCGGACCATCTATTTCAACGAAATGCTCAGCATGGGCCTCGCGCCGGAGAGCCTCAGCGCGTATGTCTCGCAACGCGCTCGCTGGTGCCTCGGCGCAATTCAGCAAATCTACACGCGCTGGTCCTTTTTCGGGCCAGCGAAAATCGATTTTTTCAATCGGCTGTCGATGTTCGACGGGCTCCTCTATTGGATCGGCGGCGGGCCGTTCAAAGTGATGATGATCGCGGCGCCGCTCGTCTATTGGTGGACGGCGACGCCGGTGATGTTGTGCTCGCTTCGCGATCTGCTGATCTATCTCGCGCCGAGCGTCGCGGCTTCGATCCTCCACATGCATTCCTTCGCCCGCAACCGCGTGTTGCCGATCATGAGCGACGTGGCGCAGCTCCTTTCCAGTTTCGCCGTCATGGGAACGGTCGCGGTCGGGCTCGTCAAGCCTTGGGGTCATCCGTTCAAGGTCACTGCGAAAGGTCTCGCCAGCGACCGCGTCACCGTTCAATGGAGTTTGATGCTTCCCTTCGCCATCATGGCGCTGGCGACGCTCGCCGGCGTCATCGTGAACACGACGCGCTTTTCGCCGCTTTACGGCTCCGACGGCTACGACGCCAACGTGTTTTGGAGCCTCTTCAATATTGCGGTGCTGAGCGTCGCCTGCGCGGCCTGCGTCGAATCGCCGAAACGGCGCGCCGAGGAGCGTTTTTCGGCCAATGAGCGCGCGACGTTGCGGCTCGCCAGCGGCATGCAAGCGCCCTGCCTGGTCAGAGATATTTCGCTCAGCGGCGCGAAGATCGAGCTCAGCATCGGGCGTTTGCGCGCCGATGACGAGGGCTGTCTCGCCTTCGCCGACGGCGTCGAGGCGCCGTTCAAGCTGGTCCGAAACCTGCCCGACGGGATGGCGTTGCGCTTCGTCGAGAGCGCCGAGACGCGGCGCGCGCTCATCGGCAAGCTGTTCACCGGGCGCTACAACAACGAGGTGCCGGAAATCAAGGTCGCAAGCGTCGCAGGCGCCGTCGGACGGCGCCTTGCGGCATGACGCGCTCAGAGAATTGGCTGCGATGGATAGGCGTCCTCGACAAGCTCCGATCCCTTCTCCGGCGCGCTCGCCGCTGGGCGCGCCGCCTTGGCTCGCCGGCGCTCGCCTAAATCCCGCGGACGGCGCCCGCGTCGCGGTCGTTGTCGCGCATCCGGACGATGAGACGATCGGCTGCGGCGCGGCGCTTTCGCGTCTCCCCGGCGTCAATATCATCGTCGTCACCGACGGCGCGCCGCGCGATCTCGCCAATGCCCGCCGGGCGGGTTTCGATTCGGCGGCCGACTACGCCCGGGCGAGAAGGCAAGAATTGCGAGCGGCGCTCTCTCTGGCCGGCATCGCCGAAGAACAGGTTTGCGCCCTGGGCGTTGAAGATGGCGGCGCGTGGCCGCTGCATTTGGCGATCACGCAGCGCCTCGCCGCGTTCTTTGGCGAGCGCAGGATCGAATTCGTGCTCACTCACGCTTTCGAGGGCGGCCATTCGGACCATGACGGCGTCGCCTATTGCGTGCATCTGGCGGCAGGATTGTTGCTCGGTCGCGCCCCCGCCATCATTGAAATGCCTTTCTATCATCAGGGCCGAAGCGGCCTGACGTTTCAGACTTTCTGCGACGGCGACGACGGCGTCGTGGCGCGGCTCTCGCCGGCTGAGATCGCGGGCAAGCGCGCGATGTTCGATCTCTTCCGCACGCAAAAGCAGACCCTCGACCGTTTCGACCCGAGCGTGGAGCGTTACCGCTTCGCCAAGGCTTACGATTTCCGTTCGCCGCCCAATCTCGGCGCATTGCGCTACAACGATCGCCAGGCGTTCCTGGGTTTGCCGCATTGGATGGCGCGCCGCGGGCTTGCGCCTGTCGCGAGTTCGACGGCCAGAACAGGCCAATTTGCGGGCGCCCTGTAGAACCCGATACGCATTTCGCCCCGTCTCACCGGCACTCGAAACTTTCCGCCTTCTCGGTGTCCCCGCCGACGTACCGCGCCACTTTCGGCCACGGGCAGAGCGGACGCGTTCGCTCGCGGCTCCAATCGGCGGGGACTTCCTTATTGTCGGCCCTTATTGTCGCGATGATCCGCTCCGGCGCTGCGCCGTTCTCGGCCCAGTCGATTATCGCCGACAGCATGTCGAAATTGTCGGTCGCGGGCCCGCTTGCGCAATGGTTCATGCCGGGAACGGCGAAGAGGCGCGCGAAAGAGCCGGCGTCCCCGCCGGAATTGGCGGCGAGCTTGTCCATCCAATTGGCGCTCGCGTTGAAGGAGAAGACGCCGTCGCTCTGGCCATGGTACAGGATGATCTTGTGGCCGCTCTCCTTGAGCTTGGTCAGCTTGGGATCGTCGGCGTCTGGCGGCGTCATGAACTCCCAGGCCGATTCTTTGTACTCGATCGGCTTGCCGTTCACGGTGAATGTCCCCTTGGCGTAGATTTTCGGCGCGTCCTTGTCGAAATCGAAATGGCTCAAATAAGCCATCAGCGAATCGGGATCGCCCTTGGTGAAAGTCGGCGGCGTGGTGAAGATCGCGGCGAGCGAGGCGGCGCCCATCGTCGCGATCAGCGGATTGTTGTTCCAAGGCGGAATTCCGCTGAACACTTTCCAGAAGCGCCAATTGGCCGAGCTCATGCCGCCGTCGAACGGCCAATCGACATAGAGCTGCTCGCCCTTGCTGTTATGCGGGCCTTGAAAGGCGCGGGTCAGCGCTTCGACTTGTGCTTTTGAGAGGCATTGGTCGGTCTTGTCGCCGGCGCAGGTCAGATCGGCGAGATGGAAGACCTTCTGACAGGCTTTGATGTCGGCGACCAGGCCGTCCTCGACGCCGTCGAGCTTGTCGCAGGCCTCCAGCGCCTTGCGCGCGATCAGCGCCATGTCGGACGGCGAAAAGCTCTTCTTCACGTCGGGATCGATCATCTCGAAGCTTTGAACGTCCCAGGCGTGCTGGATCGCGGCGCGCGGCAGGTTGAAGCCAGGATCGCCGGCAATGAAGCCGTCATATTGATCGCCCATCCGCGTCGCCGCGACCATGGCGTGGCGGCCGCCATTGGAGCAGCCGGCCATGTACGAGCGCGCCGGCTTTTCGCCGTAGAATTTGGCGATGATCGCCTTGCCGATCGGGCCGAGCGTTTCATCGCCCGCATAGCCGTAATCGTCGCGCGCCTGCGGGTCGGCGGCGAAAGCGGCTCCGGCGCCGAGGCCGAAGGCGGCGTTGACCGGATCGGCGCCGTTATGGCCTTCGTCGCTGGAGAGCACGGCGAAGCCGCGCGCCAGCGCCGGCTTGCCGCCATAGGCGTTGAGATTCTTGGGATCGCCGATGGCGGGTACGACCTCGCCGTCATTGCCGCCATTGACCTGATGCAGGAAGCGGCCGTTCCAGGCGAGCGGCAGCCGCATCTCGAAAGCGAGCGCATAGGGCTTGCCGTCGATTCCGGTCCGCCGATTGGCCGCGCCTTTAATGAGGCAAGAGGCGGGCAGGCCGTTTTCCGCCGGCGTTTCGCTCGAAGAGGCGATCGTCACATTGGCGAGGCCGAGCGTTTCGCTCGTCAACTCGGCGCAAGCGATCGGCTTGGCTTTGACGGCGACTTCGTCGGGGCTCGGACCTGCCGCGGAAGAGGCCTGGGCGGTCAGCGCAATCATTGCGACGCCGGCCAGAAGGCGACCCGTTCTGCTCATGATTTCCTCCCTTGCCGGCGCGTCGTTCGCCGCAGGGTATATTGTTATGTCTTATAATCAAGAAGGCGCCAACTCGCGCTACGCGCGATCAAGGCTTCGTCATCGCCGATCACATCCGCGCAAGCCCGCGCGGCGCGCCTCGTGAGGTCCGGCGCGACCATCTAAGATGATCCGCGCCAAACCATCGTCCAACGCTCCCGGAGCTCCGCGACGCCATGCGAGTCTCGACAATCGGCCTTGCCGCCGTCCTCCTCCTTTCGGCGGGCGTCGCTTTAAGCCTCGCCGCGGGCGAAGCGCCGCTTTTGACCGGCGCCGCAGCCTATGGCGATTGGCGCAGCGATGCGCCGGGCGTTCGCCGCAAGATCGCGCCCGCCGATATGCCGCCGCCCATGGCGACGCAGCCGGTCGCTGAGCCGCCGCGCGTCGTCGCCCGCCCCGAGGGCGCCTGGCCGAAAGCGCCGCCGGGCTTTTCCGTTTCGCTCTTCGCGCAGGGCCTCGCCATGCCGCGCGCGATCCGCGTCGCGCCGAACGGCGACATTTTCGTCGCCGAGAGCGGAGCGGGCCGGGTGCGCGTCTTCCGCGCCAAAGACGGGGCCGAGGCGGCTGAGGCCTCGCACATCTTCGCCGCCGGCCTCGATCGTCCCTTCGGGATCGCCTTCTATCCGCCCGGGCCTGATCCAACCTATGTCTATATTGCAGCGAGCGATCGGGTGGCGCGCTATCCGTACCGCCCCGGCGAAGCCGCCGCCGGCCCAGCCGAGGCGATCGCTCCGTTGCCGCGCGGCGAGTACCATTGGACGCGCGATATCGTCTTCTCGCCGGACGGCAAGACGGTGTACGTTTCGGTCGGCTCGGCCTCGAATGTCGCGGAAGAGGTCGAGCCGCTGCGCGGCGCGGCGCTGCAGCGCTTCGCCGGCTCGCACCCGCTCGGCGCGATGTGGGGCGAGGAGGCGGAGCGCGGCGCCGTCCTCGCTTTCGATCCAGACGGCCATGGCCGGCGCATCTATGCGACCGGCTTGCGCAATTGCTCGGGCGAGACGATCCAGCCGGAAACCGGCGCGCTCTGGTGCGTGACCAACGAGCGCGACATGCTCGGCGACAATCTGCCGCCGGACTACGCGACGAGCGTCAAGGACGGCGCCTTCTATGGCTGGCCGTGGCGGTATATCGGCGACAATCCCGACCCGAACCGTCCGAACGAGCGCCCCGACCTTGCCGGCAAGGTCACGATTCCAGACGTGCTGATCCAGCCGCACTCGGCGCCGCTCGGCATGATCTTCTACGAGGGCGGGCAATTTCCCGCCGACTTCAAGGGCGACGCCTTCGTCGCGCTGCACGGCTCATGGAACCGCGCCAAGCGCACCGGCTATAAGGTCGTGCGCCTGACCTTCAAGGACGGCAAGCCGACCGGGGAGTACGAGGACTTCCTGACCGGCTTCGTCGCCAATGCCGATTCGGTCTGGGGCCGGCCGGTCGATGTCGCCGTCGCCCATGACGGCGCGCTGCTGATTACGGAGGACGCCGGCGGCGCGATCTGGCGAGTGGCGTATAAGGGGAAGTAGCCGAGCCTGTCATTCCCGCGCAAGCGGGAATCCAGAACCGCCGCGCTTGCCGGATAGGCCGTCCTGCATTCCCGCCTGCGCGCAGGGCTGTCCAGGGATCGAGTTTATTCGCAGGCTTCTGACGAGCGAGACTCGAGGACGCAAATCCGAAATACAGCGCCGCCATCGAGGCGGGCGCGCCTCAAGGCCGAGCCGGCTTCGCCGGTCGCTCCGCTCCGCTTCGCGAGCCTTGACCCGCGCCCGCCTCGGTGGCCTTTTGCAACCAGGACGTTTTGCTGACCGAAAACGGCCGAATGGCCGGTTTCGTCAGCAAAACGTCTTGGTCGCCAATAAGCCACGCCGAGCGGTCGCCGTCACCCGGAAAGGGCGGAGCGCAGCGAAGCACCCGCCATGGCGCCTCATGGGCGGAGATCGCTTCGCGCGTACCTTCGAGGCGCCATGGCGGGTTGACGGCGATCGGGCGGCGTGGCGCTGCGCTGCTGAAAGCAAGCCAAACCGCCGGACCGAGGCGCCCGACAGCCCTGCGCTTTCGCGGGAACGACAGACGCGTGTTACTACTACAGCCTCTTCTCGAACCAATGATGCGCGTAGGGCTCGTCGTTGAACGGCGCGACTTCTTTATAGCCCTGCTTTCGGTACAGAGCCTGCGCTTCCTTCAGCGCGCGATTGGTTTCGAGCCGCAGCGTCTTAAGGCCTAGGCGCCGCGCCTCGGTTTCGAGCCGCTCCAGCACGCGGCGCGCGACCCCTCGGCCGCGCGCCTCGGGCGCGGTCCACATCCGCTTGACCTCGCCGATCCTCTTGGTCCTGAGCTTGAGCGCGCCGCAGCCGATCGGGCGTCCGTTCAGCCGGGCGATTACGAAGCAGCCGGCCGGCGGCGTCAGGTCGTCGTCCGCCGCCGGATTGCTCTTGGCCGGATCGAAGCCGGTCTCGAACCTTTCCGCGAGTTCGGTGAAATAGCGTTCAAGGCACCAGCGCGCGTCGGCGCTGGCCGGCGCTGCGACGGCGATCTCGATCGCGCCGGCTTCGAGGAGGCGCTCGACCTCCGCCATGGCGGCGAGCAGGCGGCCGCGCTCGGCCTGGCCGAGCGGCGCGAGAACGGAGCGAGCGAGCGCATCGGAGAGTTCGTCGTACGCGGCGAGTTCGGCGCGGCCTTTCGCCGTCAGGCGGACGCGTCGTCGTCGTCCGTCCTGCCGCTGCTGACGCACCTGAATCAGGCCCTGGCTCTGCAGCGAGCGCAACAGCCGGCTGAGATAGCCGGAATCGAGGCCGAGCTTGTCGCGCAAGCCGCGAAGGTCGGCGCCCTTGGCGCCGGTCTCGAACAGGAGCCGCGCCTCGCCCAAGGGTCGGCCGCGACGCAGATAGCTCTCGTCGAGCGCGCCGACGCGTTGCGTGACCAGCCGGTTGAAGCGACGGACTTGCTCGACCTGGGCGGGGTGCATGATTCTCTGACTTTGGTCAGAGAATCGCCAAAAGACAAGAGGCCGGCGCGCGGAGCGCGGACGAGCGCCGAGTTGGCGGCGTTATCCAAGCGCGCCGGCCCTTGCCAGCGGCCCGCAGATAGGGTAGGGGGCTATCCCAATGACCCACACCGTCCGCCACAAGCAGAAGCTGCTCGCCCGGGTCAAGCGCATCCGCGGCCAGGTCGAGGCGATCGAGCGGGCGCTCGAGGCGGAGGCCGGCTGCGAGAAGGTGATGCATCTGATCGCCGGCGCGCGCGGCGCGATCGCCGGCTTGATGTCGGAAGTGATCGAGGACCACGTTCGCACCCATCTCGTCGACGCGGCGCGCCATCCGAACGCGCTGAACGGCGAGGCCGCCGAGCAATTGCTGGACGTGGTGCGGACCTATTTGAGGTGAACGATGGCGAGCGATTCGGCTGGCCCTTTGGCGCCGCATAGCCATGTCTTTCTCGGCGAAGGCCATGAGCGGAGCGAGCGCCGCACCTGGGCGGTGATCGCGCTCTGCGGCGCGATGATGGCGGCCGAAATCGTCGGCGGCCTGCTGTTCGGCTCGATCGCGCTCGTCGCCGACGGCCTCCATATGAGCACCCATGCCGGCGCGCTGCTGCTCGCCGCGCTCGCCTATAGCTATGCGCGCCGCCACGCCGACGATCCGCGCTTCACGTTCGGCACCGGCAAGCTCGGCGATCTCGCCGGCTTCGCCAGCGCCATCATCCTGGCGATGATCGCGCTGCTGATCGGCTACGAAGCCGTGCAGCGCTTCTTCGCGCCCGTGCCGATCGATTTCGCCCAAGCGATCCCGATCGCCTGTCTCGGCTTGGCGGTGAACGTCGCCAGCGTTCTCCTGCTCGGCGGCGGCCATGATCACAGCCATGACGGGCATGGCCATGGCCACCGTCATGCGCTTGCGCATGACGACGATCACGGCGAGACGAAGATCGTCGCGACAGGCGCCGCGACGCTTGCGCTTGAAGTGTTCGAGGACGGCGTTCCGCCGCGCTTTCGCTTGAAGCCGCAGGCCGGCGAATGTCCCGAAGCGGCGTCAGTATCGCTGACGACGGAGCGGCCGGACGGCGCGCGCCAGACCTTCGCCTTCGCCGAGCGCGACGGCTTTCTCGAATCGCTCGATGAAATTCCCGAACCGCACGAATTCGCCGCGCATCTTCGCATCGGCGACGACGCGCATCGTATCGTCTTCGAGGAGCAGGGCCACGAACATGCGCATGGCGCGACGGCGCGCGACAACAATATGCGCGCGGCGGTAATCCATGTGATGGCCGACGCCACGGTCTCGATCCTGGTGATTGCCGGCCTCGTCCTGGCCCGCGCCTTCGGTTGGCTGTGGATGGACCCGGCCGTCGGCGTCATCGGCGCCCTGGTCATCGCCAGTTGGTCCTACGGCCTTGTTCGCGACACCGGCGCGATCCTGCTCGACATGTCGCCGGATCGCGAATTGGAGGCGCGCTTGCGCCGCATCGTCGAGAGCGAGGGCGATGAAGTTGCGGACCTGCATCTCTGGCGGCTCGGGCCGGGCCATCTCGGCGCCATCGTCTCGGTGAGGACCTGCAAGCCGCGCGATCCCGGCTACTATCAAGCCCGGCTGGCGCGCTTCAAGGCGCTGTCGCACCTGACGGTGGAGGTGAAGAATGCGGCATAGCGGGTTCGGTCAGGTCCTATCGCCAATCCGCACGGGTCGGAAAGGCTCGCGGCCGGACCATTCGCGCTCTTATTCGCCGCCAGACGATCTCATAATTCTTGCGAACGCTCGAGTCGCAGCCTAGGATTCGGGAGTTGCGAGATTCGGTTTGCGCGTTCACGAGGGGCTGACGTGAGACTGCGAAAATGCCGAACGGCGACGTGGCCGTAGGATTGGCCGGGTTGCGGGCCTGGTCGGAGCCGATCATCTTCGATCGCTTGTTGGACGCCTACCGCCGGCGGCTCGGGACCGGCTCCAACGCTTGGACTCTGGCGCGGCTCCATGCCCGCGCCTGGAAGGCGGCGATCTTAGGCGACAGGGACGATTTCGACGCGGCGCGCTGGGCGCTGCTGGCGGCGCTCGACGAACATCTCTTGTCGAGCGCGGACGCGGCCGACGCCGACGCCGAGATCATTGTCGAATTGCTCGATATCGTGATGGCGCGTTTCCAGCGCTCGGCGAGCACCGCGCGCTCGTACCACCTGGCGCTGATCGCGCTGGCGGGACGGCTCACGCCGCATTCCTCGGCCGCGGCGTAGGGATAGACCCATCGTCATTGCGAGCGAAGCGAAGCAATCCATTTGGAAGGCTCAGCCCTGCGAATGGATTGCTTTGTCGCTTCGCTCCTCGCAAGGATGTCTCCGGCGATTCGGCCCAAACGCAACCCGCTCTTGGAGCGCGGCGGTTCGGCTCGGCCTGCTTTCCTAAAGAGCTCGTACCTCACAACTCGTCTCGCCGCCATACTCCGTTGCGCTCGTAGAAGAAAGGCCGCGGCCGGCTCCTCGCCATGCCGTCTTTCATCGCCGCGTCGAGTTCTTTGAGGACGATGCGGGTGATCGCGGGAATGTCGAGACCGGCGGCGTCGCTGAGCGGCATCCAGACGAGCTCGACCAGCTCCGCCTCGGGCCCGACCACGCCCGGCGCCTGGTGACAAATCATGTTCGCGTCGGCGACGAGGAAGCGCGTGTCGAAGCGCTTCGGCCGGCGCGGCGGCGTGATGGCGCGGGCGACGAAGTCGATCCCGTCGAGCGACGGCGTGACGCCGGTTTCGGCGAAGCGCGTCCAGGCGCCGGCCGGCGCGAGCGGCGCGCGCGCCTTCACGCCCAGGGCAAGGCCCGTCTCCTCGAATGTCTCGCGGATCGCAGCGAGGGCGATCGCCCGGGCGAAACGCGGCGCGGGCCGCCGGAGCCGCGCGTTCAGCTTGTCCTCGATTTCGGAATGGAGCGGCTTGACGGCGCTCATCTGGCGATCGCTGCGCTCGATGCGTCCGCCCGGAAAGACGAACTTGCCGGGCATGAATTTGTGGCCGTCATGGCGCCGGCCGAGCAGGACTTTCGGCTGGCCGCCAGAATGATCGAGGATGATCAATGTCGCCGCATCGCGCGGCCGGACATTCGGCCATTTGCGCTCGCGCGCTTCGGCGGTCAGCGCTTTGGCGTATTGGTGCTCGGCCGCCTCGCTCACGTCTCGTCCTGATGACCGCCGAAGCCGTGCATGCGCAACGCCCATTGATAGCCGACCAGCGCGCCTTTGACCCGCGGCAGCAGCGCCAAGGAAAGCATCAGCGTCAGCCACAGCCAGATCAGCGCGTCGAGCCAGAGCGGCGATTGCGGGAAAATATCCTCGGCGGCGAGCACGCCGGCGACGACGACATGGCCGACGATCAACATGGTGATGTAGGGCGGCGCGTCGTCGGCGCGCTGATGGCTCAAATCCTCGCCGCATGTCGGACAGCGCGGCGCGACTTTGAGATAGGCGCGGAACAGACGGCCCTCGCCGCAATTCGGGCAGCGCCCGACGAAGCCGCGGCGCATCGCCTGGCCGAGATTGCGCGCCGGCGCGGCGGCGAAGACGGTTTGCGTACTCTGGCTCATCGACCTGCTCTCTTCTTGGCGCGGCGGCTCATGCGATCGGAGAATTCGCGGACCCGCCTCTTGCCCGATCCTTCGGACATCATCTCGAAGCGCAACGCGCCGGCGAAAGGCGCAGCCTCCAGCAGCTTCACCTCGACCTCGTCGCCGAGCCGGAACGTCTCGCCGCTGCGCGCGCCGCTGAGCGCGCGGGCCCCTTCGTCGAAGTGGAAATAGTCCGCGCCGAGGCTCTGGGCCGGAATGAACCCGTCGGCGCCGGTCTCGCTCAGACGTACGAAAAGGCCGACGCGGGTGACGCCGGAAATGCGCGCCTTGAACGTCGCGCCGATATGCTCGCTCATATACGAGGCGATGAGGCGGTCGGCGGTCTCGCGTTCGGCCGCCATGGCGCGGCGCTCGGCCGCCGAAACGCGCTCGGCGATGTCGGCGAGTTCGCGCGGATTTTCATCGGGCAGGGCGCCGCCCGGCCCGAGTTTCAGCGCGCGGATCAGCGCCCGGTGCACGACGAGGTCGGCGTAGCGGCGGATCGGCGAGGTGAAATGCGCGTAGCGGCGCAGATTGAGGCCGAAATGGCCGTAATTCTCATGCGCATATTCGGCTTGCGACTGCGTGCGCAGCACGACTTCGTTGACCAACGCTTCGTGCGGCTCGCCTTTGACGCGCGACAGCACGCCGTTGAACTGGGCCGGCCGCAGGCGCTCGCCCTTGGCGAACTTGACGCCGATCGTCGACAGAAACTCGTTGAGGTCGTTGATCTTCTCGAGCGACGGCGCATCGTGGGCGCGATAGATCAGGCCGACATTCGCGGCTTCGAGCGTCTCCGCCGCCGCGACATTGGCGAGGATCATGAATTCTTCGATCAGCCGATGCGCTTCGAGGCGCTCCGGCCAGACGACGCGGGCGAGCGAGCCGTCCTTGTTCAGGATCAGCTTGCGCTCGGGCAGATCGAGATCGAGCGGCGCGCGGTTCGCGCGCTCGATCTTGATCGCCTCATGCGCCGCATAGAGCGGCTTCAGCACGCTGTCGAGCAGCGGCGTCGTCGTCTCGTCGGGAGAGCCGTCGATCGCCCGCTGCGCCTGCTCGTAGGCGAGCTTGGCCTTCGAGCGCATCATGATGCGGTGGAACGTGTGTCTGAGCTTGCGGCCGTTCCGATCGATGATCATGCGCGCGGCGAGCGCGGGGCGATCCTCGCTCGGCCGCAGCGAGCAGAGATCGTTCGAAATCCGCTCCGGCAGCATCGGCACGACGCGGCCGGGGAAATAGACCGAGTTGCCGCGCAAGAGCGCCTCTTTGTCGAGCGCCGAATGGCGGCGTACGTAGTAAGCGACGTCCGCGATCGCCACGGTCAGGACGAAGCCGCCGGGATTGGTCGGGTCCTGGTCCGGCGCGGCGTGGACCGCGTCGTCGTGGTCCTTGGCGTCGGGCGGGTCGATCGTGACCAGCGGCAGCGCCCGCCAATCCTCGCGATGATCCATATCCGCCGGCCGCGCCGCCTCGGCCTCGGCCAGCGCGGCGGGTGGGAACACGTACGGTATCTGATGGGCGTTGATCGCGATGAGGCTGATCGCGCTTTCCGATTTCAGCGAGCCGAGCCGTTCGACGACCCGCGCGGTCGGCAGGCCGAAGCCGCCGGCGCGGATTGGTTCGAGCGCGACGAGGTCCCCGTTCGCGGCGCCCTCGCTCATGCCGGGCGGGATGAAGAACTCTTCCCGCGCGCGCTTGTCGATCGGCGACGCCCGGCCGCCGGTTTCGAGCTCGCGATAAACGCCGAGGACGCGCGCCTTGACCTTGTCGAGTATCTTGACGACGCGGCCGGAATAGGCGGGCTCGCGCGGGCCGGCGTCGGGCAGGAGCGCGACGCGCATCAGGACGCGCGCGCCGACGCCCGGCGCGGGACCGCGCTCGGCCTTGCCGCGCGGGCGGGAGACGAGAATGCGCGGCGGCTCGCCGGCTTCGCTCCATTCAGCCGGCTTGGCGATCAGCTCGCCGTCGCGGTCGCGGCTGACGATGTCGGCGACGATCATTGCCGGCAGCCGGCCTTGCGCATGGAAGCTCTTGCGGCCGCGCTGGATCGCCCCCTCGGCCTGCAGGTCTTTCAGCATCGCCTTGAGCTCGGCCTTGGCCTCGCCCTTGACGCCGAAAGCGCGGGCGATTTCGCGTTTGCCGATGCGGTTCGGAGTTTTGGCGCCGTCCGGCGCTTTCTCGCCGGCGATAAAGGCGAGGAGGTCTTCGCGCGAGGGCAGGGCGCCGGGGATCGGAGAGCTGCGGGGATTTTCGCCGCGCAACGAATTTGCGCGTTCGGGTCGCGCTTTCTTTATAGTCTTAGGCAATTCACCGTCTTTTTGGAAAAGAGAAAACCGGCGACTCTGGCTCGCCGTCCCGGTCTATATCATGGCGCAGGCCGCGGGGTGCAAGGGCGGCTGCGGTCAAGTCGATTCAGAACTTGAATCCCATCGACGGCGTGAGGCCATTGCCGCCCTGCAGCGTGACGGGGCTGTCGGCGCCGCCGCCAGCGTCGAAGCCCATCGAGCGCTGGAAAAACTTCTTGCGGCCTTCCTCGAGCCGCGCCGCTTTTTCGGCGTCTTCCGCGCTCTGCTGGGACTTGGCGGCCTTCGTCGCCTCCTTGTGACGGCCCTTCTTCGGCTGCCCCTTGGCGGCGCTGTCGCTCGGCGCGGATTGGGCCGCCGGCGCGCCGTCGGTCGCAAAAGCCGTCCCGCCGGCGAGGCAAAGCGACAGGGCGAGCAGAAGAGCGAACGGCAGTCTGGTCACGAGGCCCCCTGTTTTCTTCAGCAAAGCCGAGTTTAGCACGCCTCCGCGCGTCGGGACACGCTCTATCCGCTAGCCTGTAGAAATTCGCGCTCTTTGATTTCAAAGAGACATTTCGGCGACTCGGGATGTGCCGGTTTCAACGGCTCACAGCATCTTTGGCCGTTTTCTTGGACTGAATCGACAGATACGGCGCGCCAACGAAGACGCAGATCGAGAAACTCGGCGCCGGAATGGCCAACAAGTACGTCGCGCCTTTGCGAGGAGCCGCGCCGCCGGCGGCTTACTTCTTGACCGCCGCCCGCTCGGCGAGGTCGTTCGTCAGCACGGCGCCGGCCGCGGCGAAGCCGTCGAGCGGATGGGCGCGGCAATAATCGGTGAGCCACGCGGTGATCCGGTCGGGCTTCAACTGGCTCAGAATATCGATGCGATAGCCGCCGCTCTGGTAGAGCTGCGCAAGGTCGTCGGCGAACCAGTGCGGCGTCTCGCCGGCGGTCAGATCGGAGTGGCGGAGCCATTCGTCGCAACTCAAGCTGCCATATTTGAAGAGATCGTAATTCTCCTCGGCTCGGACCCCGGCAAGCGCCGGCGACAGGCAGAAGAGCGCGGCCCACGCGCTGCGACGGACGAGGTTCATCGAACGGCGCATGGTCTGGTTCATTCCGCGGGGCTCTTCACCGAGTCGGCGCTCATTGTTCGGTCGTTTTCCTGATCCTCAGCAGCGTGAACATCCGGAACGGCGCGATTTCGCGCCGCTCGACGAGTTCGGCGTCCGTCCGCCCGGCGAGCCAATCGCCGATCGCGGCGTAGGGAAAGACCGGATGCCAGCCGAGCCAGGTCGCGGATTGCTCCATCGCCTGCTCCATCCGGGCGCGCAGGCCCCGCTCGGAGGAGAAATGATTGACGATGACGATCTCGCCGCCGCGCTTGACGACGCGCCACATCTCGTCCAGCGCGCGGGCCGGCGAGGGTACGACGCTCATCACGTAAGGGGCGAGCGCGACGTCGAACCGGCCTGCCGGGAAGTCGAGCGCGGCCGCGTCCATCACCTGCAAGGCTTTGACATGGCGAAGCGCTTTGCGCGCGACCCGGTCGCGGGCGATGGCCAGCATGCGGGCGGAAAGGTCGATGCCGACGACCCGCAACGTGTGGGGCAGGAGCCCCAATTCGAGGCCGGTGCCGACGCCGACCACCAGCACTTCGCCGGTCGCGCCGGCGGCCGCGGCCGCGGCGCGCGCCGCCGCCGCCCGGCCGGGGCGGAAGGGCAGATCGAAGATCAGGTCGTAGATCGGCGCCCAGCGCCCGTAAAGCCCCTCGGCGGAGAGGGGGGCGGCGAGGGGCCGCGCCGCGCTCTGCTTGGCCATAATGTCCGTCCCTTGCCCGAGGCCTCGCCCCGCCGGCGCCCAACCATGGCGAAATTGGCGCAAGCCGCGCGGACATGCAAGGCGCGGATTGTTCGCGCCGGTCGCGCCACATGCGGCCGCTCGCATCAATGGATCCGCCGCTGCGTTCGTTCCCTGATCAGAAAGGGGAGCCGCGCCACAGAACTCGCCCGTCGCCCTCGCCGGACGAAATTCCGTCCGCCGGCCAGACGTGCTAGGGTCGCCGCTCCCAGCGGCCCGGGGGCTCGCATGGCGGAACGCCCGCAACGCAAGCTGGCGGCGATCCTCGCCGCCGACGTGGTCGGCTATTCTCGGCTGGCCGGGGCCGACGAGGATCGCATTCTCGCCCGGCTGCGGGCTCTTCGCAGCGACCTCATCGACCCGACGATCGCCGTCCACAACGGGCGGGTAGTGAAACGCACCGGCGACGGGGCGATCGTCGAATTCCGCAGCGTGGTCGACGCGGTGAACTGCGCCGTCGAAATCCAGAACGCGATGGCCGAGCGCAATGCGGGCGTCGCCGAGGATCGCCGGATCGTTTTCCGCATCGGCGTCCATCTCGGCGACGTGGTCGAGGAAAGCGACGGCGACCTGATGGGCGACGGCGTCAACATCGCCGCGCGGCTGGAAGGGATCGCCAAACCGGGCGCGGTTTGTCTCTCGGGCGCCGCGTATGAGCAAGTTAAGGGCCGCCTGACTTTCGCCGTCACCGATCTCGGCTCGACGCAGTTGAAGAACATCGCCGAACCGGTCCACGCTTATTCGCTGGACGTCGGCGTTCCCGGCAAGGGCAACGCGGCCCGATCCCGCGGAGTTCGTACAAAGCCACTGCCCATCTGGCGAAGTGCGGTTGGTGCTGTTTTTGCCGTCGTCATTTTGGGTCTTGCGGCGGGGACCTACGCCTGGAGATCGGGCCTAGCTCCGCACATCCTCGGTCTCTCAGTCGCCGACGATAAGCTCAAGAACGCGCCGCATCTGTCGATAGTGGTCTTGCCTTTCGCGAACCTCAGCGGCGATCCCGAACAGGACTATTTCGCCGACGGGATCACAGACGACCTCACCACCGATCTATCGCATACGGCCGACTGCCTTGTCATCGCCCATAACACGGCGATGACTTACAAAGGCAAAGCCGTCGACGTGAAAGAGATCGGGCGAGAACTGGGCGTGCGATATGCGTTAGAGGGCAGTGTCCGGCGCGTCGGCGAAGCCATAACGATCAATGCCCAGCTTATTTCGACTGAAAATGGCACGCACATTTGGGCGGAGCGGTTCGAGGGCGAGCGAGCCAAGCTCGGCCAATTGCAGGTGGACGTTGTCGCTCGGATCGCGAATGCTCTTGGAGGGGAACTTGCAAGAGCCGAGAGCTTGCGCGCCCTTCGCTTGCATCCCGACAACCCCGACGCCGTCGACCTCGCAATGCGTGCGGAGCTAGTACTGCTCAGAAGTGACAATAAGGAAGCGAAGGACTATCTCGAACAGGCGTTGAAGCTCGATCCGAACTTGGCGCGAGCGCAGGTTCTTCTGGCGTTCGCGCTCGCTAACCTCGCGAATTATCCGGGAGCAACCGAACATGACGCCTATCTCGACCGGGCGGAGAAGTTGGCGGATCAGGCTTTGTCCACGCAGCCTGATAACGCGCTTTTCATCTACGCCAAAGCGTACGTTCTTGCCGCCAAGAAACAAACCGACGCGGCGATCCTCGCGGGCGAAGCCGCTATCAAGAGCGACCCCAATTTTGCGAATGCGTATGGCTCTCTTGGGGCCTGGAAGGGCTTGGCCGGACGCCCCGAAGAGGGGTTCGCCGACATTGAGACTGCAAAGAGGCTGAGCCCGCACGATCTCAACGTGTGGGTTTGGGATTGGTTTCTCTCCAACCTGCACCTCCAGCTGGCGCAGTGGGATCAAGTTATCGCGCCCTGCCAGCAAGGGTTGGCCGCTAATTCAAAGCTCTGGCAATGTCATCTTAACTTTGCCGCCGCCTACGGCTGGCTCGGACGCGACGCGGAAGCGAAGGCGGAAGTGGCGGAACTCCTGAAGCTAGCTCCCGGTTTAACCGTGAAGGGCGTCATCACGTATCTTTACGGACTCAGCGACAACCCAGTCTTCAGGCAGCAATCCGCGCGCGCGGCGGAGGGCCTGCGCAAGGCAGGACTGCGGGAGGAATGAGCGAGACCCGGAAACTCGCTGCGATCTTGGCGGCCGACGTGGTCGGCTATTCGCGGCTGGCCGGCGCCGATGTTAAAAAACGGACGCGAGAGAAGGACAGAAAAGCCGCCCGTCGACGCCGCGGGCTGCGGTGCGCGGCCAAGGACTTCGCCAATGCGTAATCGGTTGAACATCCATTCCGTCGTGACGGTCGCGATCGTGCGGACTGCATTCGCGCCAAAAGCAGTCGCCGATGAGCTGATAAATGCCCTAGGTGTCAAAACGTCCGGGGTCGGCGGGACCGGCGTTTTTTTCAGCGGCGGCGGGAATCTGATCATCGAGGGCTGCAAGGTCACCAATTTCGCATCGAGCGGCATCGCCATCGCGCCGACCGCCACAAGCGATATCGTGGTCTCGAGCACGCTCGTCGCGTATAATGGCGGCCATGGGCTCTACGTACAGCCGAGCGGCGGCAGTACATTTGTGAACGTCGTCCTCGACGGCGTGCATGCGTATAACAACCGGCTGAACGGAATCGGCCTTTACGCGAACGTCCTCCCCGATGGCCCGGGCTCTTTAATCGCCAAGGTGGTCGATAGCGTCGCCGCTTACAACAGTGCGGCCGGATTCTATGCGCTGGGCGGCGGCGTCCCCGCCGTCATTTACGTGTTCCGCAGCATGACCATGCAGAATTCAAACGGCGGCATTTATGCCGATACGAATAGCCAAATCAATGTTTCGCAATCCAATCTGGAAGGCGATTTCTGGAACGCGCCCGGCGGTTTCCTCTGCAGCTACGGCGATAACTATGTGAACGGCATCGTCCCGCCCGGCGGGTGCCCAACTCGAAGCAAAACCTAAGGCGGCATGCTCCGGCGTGCGTGACGCAGCCGCCGCGATCCGTAAGATCGCCGCGTTCATCAGCGCGGCCACGCTCCTCTTTAGCTGTCGCCGACGCCGCTCTCGCCTATGAAATCCGCGCCTACCCGCAGGCGCGAACATCGAACGTTATGGCGGCTGAAAGGAGGGCGGCTTGAGGGCGACGAGCGGCGTCTCCTTTCAATTCGCCGCGCCGGCGCCATCAATCAGTCCTCGTCCTCTTCGCGCCAATGCCTGTTGTGGCGGTAGCGCCAGTAGCGGTCGCCCTCATAGGCGCCGCGGCCCTCATAGGCGTAGCCGCCGCGAAAGGCCGGTTGCTGCCACGGGGCGATCGGCTCGCCGCTCGTGTTGAAGCAGGTCCCGTCGGCTCGGCAGATGGTGCGCGCCGAAGCCGGGCCGGCGGCGAGCAGCGCGACGGCGGACGCCGCAGCGGCGGTCAAAAGCAGATTTCGCGCCAAGGACATAGCAACCTCCTCGAAGATCACAAAAAGCGCCAAAGGAGCGGCCCCGCCAGTCGAAACAAGGTGGTTGGCGGGCCGCTCTCATGCGCAAGGCGGCTCGGCCGCCATACGGGCCAAGGGGCGTGGCCCGCAGCGCTCTGGAGCGCAAACGGCCTGTCAGCGCCTTGGTTCCAGCAAAGGCGATCTTTGCTGGTTGGAGCGCCCGTTCGTGAGGCGAGCGGCTCATGCTGGTACAAAGACGCCGGCGGCTTTGTTTCGCTCGTCTGCCCGCAGCGACAAAAATATGACATTACGCGCAGGCGGACGGGCGGCTCATGCTCGAAACCGAGCAATTGCGTTGTAATAGTATGGTTATTTCGACCGCTAATTAATGGCCCTTGATTTAAAATTGTGGATTGACTCCATGCAACATTGACACAAGATGTAGCTCAACCACGCCGGGAGGGGCGGGGACTTCGGAAAAGTAGGACCATTGCGCCGCTTCGTACCAGGGGGCGGAGTCGCCGTACGTTTGTTTGAGGGAGGAAAATGACCGATTGGCAAGACGTGGAAGTCGCGCCGCCTTCGCCAAAGCGCATCAATGATCCGAAACATTGGCGAGATCGGGCGGAGGAGGCTCGCGCAAAAGGCGAACTGATGAATGATGCGCAGGCCCGACAAACCATGTTTCAGGTCGCGGAGGAGTACGAGCGCCTCGGAAAGCAGGCGGAGGAGGTGTTGGGCGAGATTGCGCGATGGCGCAGCCACGCCAATAGCGTTCGCGCCAAAGCCCGACGAATGATCAATCCTCTCTCTGCTCAGGCGATGCAGCAGGCGGCGAAGGATTTCGAGTTTCTCGCAGACTATGCCGAGCTGCCGAGACGGCTGGCGCTCTAACCGCCAACCAGCGCTGCGGCGCCCCTGCGGGGCTTGAGCCTGCCGCGCGGCCGGTACGCGCCTGTTCTCTCCCTATGGGCGACGATTCTCCGCCTCTGATAGATAACGGAGCCGGAGACGCCGCGTCCTAAGCCTTTCGCCTGGATTTGGCCGCCGGCCGAGCCGCTTTCCGCGCCGGCTTGGCCGCGGCGGGCCGCGCTTTGCTCTTAGCCGGGCGCTCCGCTTTGGCGGCGGGCTTGGCCGCCTTCTCGGCGTCCTTCTTCGCCTTGCCCGCTTTGCGCGGGCTTGCCGGCTGGCCGTCCTTCTCCGCGATCAGCTCCAGCGCTTCGCCGAGCGTGATCTCGTCGGGCGCGATCGATTTCGGAATGGTCGCGTTGACCTTGCCCCAATTGACATAGGGGCCGAACCGGCCGGCGCGCACCGTCACGGCGCCGCCCGACGGATGTTCCCCCAGCGCCCTTCCGCCTCCGCCGCCGCCCGCGGCTTTTTCGGCGAGCAGCGCCAGGGCGGCTTCGAGCGTGATCGATTCCGGGTCGGCGTCGCGCGGCAGGGTGGCGTTGACCTTGCCGTGATTGACGTAAGCGCCGTAGCGGCCCTGCTTGACCGTGACCGGCCCGCCCTTGGTCGGATGCTCGCCGAGGACGCGGCCGGCGGACGGGCCGAAGCGGCGTCCGCCGGCGCCGCTCTCCTTGGCGACGATGAGATCGATAGCGCGGTTGGCGCCGATCTCGAGCACGTCGTCGTCCTTGCCGAGATTGGCGTAGGTCTTGCCGTGCTGGACGTAAGCGCCGTAGCGGCCGAGGCCGACCAGGATCGGCTCGCCGCTGGTCGGATGGCGCGCGACCTCCCGCGGCAGCGAGAGCAGCGCAATCGCCTGTTCGAGCGTGACGTCGGCGGGCGATAGCCCCTTCGGCAGGGACGAGCGCTTCGGCTTGTCGCCGTCGCCGCCTTCGCCCTGCTGTAGATAGGCGCCGAAGCGACCCTCGCGCACCGAAATCTCTTCGCCGGTTTCGGGGTGCTCGCCGAGCACGCGCACGCCCGGCCGTTCGCCGTCGGCCGGCGCCTCGCCATTGGCGCTTTGCGCCAGCGTGCGGGTGTAGCGGCATTCGGGATAATTCGAGCAGCCGATAAAGGCGCCGTATTTGCCGAGCTTCAGGGACAGCAGGCCCTTGTTGCAATTCGGACAAAGGCGCGGATCGGCGCCGTCGGCGCGGGGCGGAAAGATATGCGGGCCGAGCAGCTCGTTGAGCGCGTCGAGAACTTGCGCGGTGCGCAGGTCCTTGGTGCCGCCGATCGCGGCCGAGAAGTCCTTCCAGAAATCGCGCAGGACCTCTTTCCAGTCGATCTCGCTGTTGGAGATTTTGTCGAGCTTCTCCTCGAGATCGGCGGTGAAATCGTAGCCGACATAACGGGCGAAGAAGGCTTCGAGAAAGGCGGTGACGAGCCTTCCCTTGTCCTCCGGGATCAGGCGCTTCTTTTCGATGCGGACATAGTCGCGGTCGCGCAACACGGCGATGGTCGACGCATAGGTCGAAGGCCGGCCGATGCCGAGCTCCTCCATCCGCTTGATCAGCGTCGCCTCGGTGTAGCGCGGCGGCGGCTCGGTGAAATGCTGGGAGGCTTCGATGCGCTCCTTGGTCAGGTTTTCGCCTTTGGCCATGGCCGGCAGGCGCGCGGAATCCTCGTCTTCTTCGTCGTCGCGGCCTTCCTGGTACAGCGCGAGGAACCCGTCGAAGCGCACTACCTGGCCGGTGGCGCGGAATTCGAGCTTGCGGCCGGCGGCGTCGGCAAGAATGTCGACCGTGGTGCGCTCGAGTTCGGCGCTCTCCATCTGGCAAGCGACGAGGCGGTTCCAGATCAGCTCGTAGAGCTTGGCCTGGTCAGGATCGAGATGGCGCGCGATGTCGCGCGGCCTTCGCCTGACGTCGGTCGGCCGGATCGCCTCATGCGCTTCCTGCGCGTTCTTGGCCTTGGCCGTGTAGCGCCGCGGCGCGCCCGGCACGTAGCGATCGCCGAAATCCTTGGCGATGAGCGCGCGCGCGCCGCTCACCGCCTCCGGCGCGAGGTCGACGCCGTCGGTGCGCATATAGGTGATGAGGCCGACCGCGCCGCCGCCGATATCGACGCCTTCATAGAGGCGCTGGGCGATCTGCATGGTGCGGGCCGGCGCGAAGCCGAGCTTGCGCGAGGCTTCCTGCTGCAGGGTCGAGGTCGTGAAGGGCGGGTAGGGATGGCGCTTGACCGGCTTCGATTCGATCTCGGCGACGGCGAAGCGCGCCTTTTCGAGCGCCGTTTTGAACGCTTCGGCCTCGGCGCCGGAGCCGATATCGAGCCGGTTGATCTTCTTGCCGTCGGCGCCGACCAGGCGGGCGGAGAAGGGCGCGCCGGCCGCGGTCTTCAAATGGGCGAGGATCGACCAATATTCGCGCGGGACGAATTTCTCGATCTCCAATTCGCGGTCGCAGACGATGCGCAGCGCGACCGACTGCACCCGGCCGGCCGAGCGCGCGCCCGGCAGCTTGCGCCACAGGACGGGCGAGAGGTTGAAGCCGACGAGATAGTCGAGCGCGCGCCGCGCCAGATAGGCGTCGACCAGCGCGTCGTCGATCTCGCGCGGATTGCGCATCGCCTCGGCGACCGCCTCCTTGGTGACGGCGTTGAAGACGACGCGGTCGACCCGCTTGTCCTTCAGCAGGCGCTTGTTCTTGAGGATCTCGTAGACGTGCCAGGAGATCGCCTCGCCTTCGCGATCCGGGTCGGTGGCGAGGATGACCTTGTCGGCGTCCTTGACCGCCTGGGCGATTTCGGAAAGCCGCTTGCCGGCCTTGCCGTCGACCTCCCAGAGCATGGCGAAATCGTTGTCCGGATCGACCGAGCCGTCCTTGGGCGGCAGGTCTCGGACATGGCCGTAGGAGGCGTAAACGCGGTAGTCTTTGCCGAGATAAGTGTTGATTGTCTTCGCCTTGGACGGCGATTCGACGATCACGACGTTCATTGGGCTTGCTTTTCCTTGAGCGGGCCGGGCGTCGTTTGGCCCGCCCGCAAAGCTGGCGCCCCGAGGGGGCGAAATTGGGCGCGGAACATGGTGGAGGCCGGCCCGGCTGTCAAATTGGAGGCCGCGCCTTGCGTCTCGGTTTAATCTTTAACCTCTCTTCAGGGCCGCTCGCCGAGCCCGGACGCCCCTGCTATGCTTAGTCTAGCCGACGGCAAGGCGCTGCTATCGCAATACGCGTAAGCCCGGTGAATGAGTTGGGCCGATTTCATACGGAAATCCGAGATGCGGACCACCCTTACACTTGACGGTGAACTGGTCGCCAAGGCTGAAGCCCTCACCGGCCTAAAAGAGACATCCGTCTTGGTCCGCGAAGCCCTCAAAGCTCTGATCGAGCGCGAAAGCGCGCGACGGCTGGCGCGCCTGGGCGGCGGCGAGCCTGGCCCGGAAGCGCCGCCGCGACGACGGCCCGCCTCGAATTGAGGCCGGCCGCTTGCCGGGGCCAGCCGCCGCGCCTATAGGCTCGCCCTTTGATGACCGCAACGCCCGAGCGACACGTCTTCGCCCATCGCCACCTGCTTGGCGTCGACGGCCTTTCCCGGCTGGACATCCTCGCGCTGCTCGACATGGCCGAGGCCGCGGTCGAGGTGTCGCGGCAGGTCGAGAAGAAGCGCGCGACCTTGCGCGGCCGCACCTTGATCAACCTCTTTTTCGAGGCTTCGACGCGCACTCAATCCTCGTTCGAACTCGCCGGCAAAAGGCTGGGCGCGGACGTCATGAACATGTCGGTCGCCAATTCCAGCGTGAAGAAAGGCGAGACGCTGATCGACACCGCGGCGACGCTCAACGCGATGCGGCCGGACATTATCGTCGTGCGCCACCATCAGGCGGGGGCGGCGCATCTCCTCGCCCGCAAGGTCGATTGCTCGGTGGTCAATGCCGGCGACGGCGCGCATGAGCATCCGACCCAGGCTTTGCTCGACGCGCTGACCATCCGCCGCAACAAGGGCCGCATCGAGGGGCTGACCGTCGCCATTTGCGGCGACATCCTGCATTCGCGCGTCGCCCGCTCGAACATCATCCTGCTCGGCGCGCTCGGGGCCCGGGTGCGGGTGATCGGCCCTTCGACTTTGCTGCCCGCTGGGATCGAAAATATGGGCGTCGAGGTCTACCGCGACATGCGGGCCGGCCTGAACGGCGCCGACATTGTCATGATGCTGCGCCTGCAACGCGAGCGGATGATGGGCGCCTTCATTCCCTCGACCAAGGAATATTTCCGCTATTTCGGCCTCGATCAGGAGAAGCTGAGCTGCGCCAAGCCCGACGCCTTGGTCCTGCATCCGGGGCCGATGAACCGCGGCGTCGAGATCGACTCGCTGGTCGCCGACGGCGCGCAATCGCTGATCAAGGAGCAGGTCGAGATGGGCGTCGCGGTGCGCATGGCCGTGCTCGAGGCGCTGGCGCAGCACCTGCCGAACGGATAGGGCGATCGCGCCCTGTGAAACTTCGGGGCTGGTTGGCGGGTTAGGAGCGGAAAGCCGCGCCCCGAGCGGAGGCCGGCATGGCGGAACAAGTCGCCGGATGAACCTCAGCCGCAAGATCAAAATGGCGCTCGGCGAGAGCCGCCTGCTCATTCTCGGCGCGCAGGTTCTCTTCGGCTTCCAGTTCGACGGGGTCTTTCAGGACCTTTTCGAGAAAGAGCCGGCCGTGACGAAAGCGCTCCAATGCGTCGGTCTGGCGCTGCTGGTTTTGACGATCGGGCTATTGATCGCCCCGTCGATGCGCCATCGCCTCGTCGAGAGCGGCGAGGCGAGCGGCGCGGCGCTGAATTTCGCCACCAAGGTCATGGACTGGGCGCTGGCCCCCTTCGCCGTCGCGCTTGGGCTCGACGTCTTCGTTGCGACGGAGCGCGTGGGCGGGCGGGAATGGGGCGCGTTCGTCGGCGCAGGCGCCTTGGCGCTCGCGCTGCTCTTTTGGTACGTCCTGGAATTCCTCTTGCGAAAAAAGGAGCGGGCCGTGAGCGAAGACGCGCGAGAATCCACGCCCCTTCCCGACAAGGTCGAGCAGCTCTTGACCGAATCGCGGGTCGTCATTCCCGGCGCGCAAGCGCTGCTCGGCTTTCAGCTCACCGTGACGCTCACCCGCGCGTTTCAAGAGCTTCCGTTCGAATCCAAAGCCGCGCATGTCGCGGCGCTCTGCTTGGTCGCGCTGACGGTGGTCCTGTTGATGGCGCCGGCGGCTTTCCACCGCATCTCCTTCGCCGGAGAGGACGATCCGGCTTTCTTGCGGCTCGGCGCCGCTTTCGTCATCGCCGCGCCGGCGCCGCTCGCTGTAGCGATCGCGCTGGATACGTACGTCGCCGTGCGCCGGGCGCTCGACTCTGCTTCGACGGCGCTGATCCTGGCGGCGTGCGTGCTGATCGTGCTGCTCGGGCTATGGTACGGCTATCCGCTGCTGCGGCGAGCCAGGGGCGGCGCGAGTTGATAGAGGGTGTAACGCTCCCCCGGGCCGACGGCCCCGGCCGCCTGTCGCTCGCGAATCGCCGGGCGCGGTCAGTCTGCCGATTACCGTAAACTTCGACGGCCGCATTGCGATTTTGCCAGCAAAAGTAAAACAATTTCAGGCAATTATGAAGAGCCGAAATATCTTGTCCTTGACGGAACAAATCAGGAACATTATGATGTATGAAATCCTTCTTCCCGCGGGCTTGCATGATCCGGACTTATCGATTGACGAACGCGCCCGGCGGATTGGGACTAAGCTGTACTTCCGCCGGCCTGTCGTTGGCTGGCGCGCCTCTGCTTCAGAAGACCGCGACGGGCTTTGCGCCGCGACCCAAGCATGAAGTCGCCGAGCTGATCAAGACGGCGTATGGCGAAGAGGCGCCGGCGCGATTACGGGCGAGCCTCGGCGCGATCGCCGAAGCGCTCAATCGCGGCGAGGTCGCCCGCGCCGCGATAATCGCGGTCATGACGCGGACGCCGGAGCTGAACGGCGAGGCCGCCGCGCGCCTTGCAAAGACCAATGAAGAGCTCGCCAAGTACAATTACGATCCCAGCGAGCCGAGAGATTGGCATGGCCGCTGGACGAGGGACGGCGCCGCTGGTTCGGTCAACATATCGGCGCCTGTCGACCTCAGCCCAGCCAGATACGCGTCCGAGCTGATCGGCCCCCGTATCTCTGATTCAGAGCGCGGCGGCGCCGAGCAATATGCATCGGCGGCGCCCGTCGCCTCCTCGGAAGGCGAGGCGGTTGAAGAGCATTCTCATGAGCCGACCTCGCCCGAACAAGAGTTCGAGCGGAAATACGACGAGCTAGGACCAGTCGAATTCGCTAAGCAGGTCATCGAGTTCGGCTATCGATTGGAGCGCGACGGCAAGAATTTCTCGTCCGCCGAGAAAGAGCAAGCGCTCGCGGAATATTCCTTTCTTCAGAATCGGCTCTCGTTCTGGCTTGGCTATCCCTATAAACCGGCGACGGCGTACGGCAATCTGCTCTCCGCCGCATACAGGTTGTACCAAGGCGCGGTCAATGGCGGCATTGTCGGCGTTCGTGATATGCCCGAATCAATGGTAGACGTCGGAGTGGGCGCCTGGGCGATCGACAATCTTCCGCAGACGCGCACTCGCGCCGCGCTGCCGGAGTATGAAATTGCGCCGCCATCCGCAGTGGCTCCGAAGGAGAGCGAGGACGGGGCGGGGTTGGCGGAGACGTTAACGGAAACCGAAGAGAGGCCTGGGGAGATAGGGCCGTTCGGGGAGGTTAACGGACTTGGCGGCGTCGTCGACAATGCCGAGGCTGGGGTCAATTGGGCGGCGGATCAGGGGAAGACCTGGGAAGACTACCTCGCGAAAACTCTCGCCGCAAAGCGATTGCATTCGCTTTCCAAAGCCTTTGATTTTTTTAAACCAGAAGTACGCGAAGCGATAAGCGCTAAAACTTTGAATACCCTGTCGATGGTCTACATCAGGAATCCGAGGAAGATTTTTGAGAAACTCAAGACATATATCGATACTGCCGCGGATTACTGGCAACCTCGCGGCGACATCGACCTCGATCCGAAGGACATAGAATCGAAAACGCTTCATCTGGCCGTTCATGGATACACCTCGCCGATGCAATGGCGTTATCTCCACGCGGCGTTCGCCTATGGCAAAAAGCGTGGAGTCTCTGTTGTCATCACAAGGATAAGAGAATGAGGCCGAGCAGGCAGTTTCCATTCAGGCAATGCGCCGACGTCCACCGGACCGAGAGGTTCATTTCCGTAGAGCCTCTGTCCGGTTATGGTATGGTTCAGCGAGAAAGCGATGGATATGTGATTTATCTGGACCCGGACGCGAGTGACGAAGCTCTAGGAAGGGCGCTGCTCGAGGCGTTGGACAGGAGCCGGTTCATCTGGCCCCCCGACGAACCAGATTTCTTCGAAGGACCGCGATATGTCCAATGTTACCGAAATTGGCAGAAGGACTTCATGAAGCGCTACGGCTACAAGACCAAGCGCGAGGCCTACAAGAATATGGATTGGTGTCGCGTCAAGAGATCCGAAGGAAGAATCTCAATCGAGCCGCACAAGCGAGACAAGCCGGAGCTCTTCGTGGATCTTCCGCCGGACAAGACCGTCGTCGTTCCGGAGACGAAGGACGCGGCCGAGCTGGGCGCGGCCTTGAGGCTGGCCTTGGATCGTTGTGAATAGCCATCTTTGGCTTGTAGAACGGCGGTATCAAGCCTCAACGCATCGAAACGCGCTCGCGGTCGTTGCCGCGATCTATAGCAACGTGAGTTTCGGTGACGGTGCATTTTCTCCTCCGCTCTTCCGAGAGGTTAGTTGAGAGCGCGCAGTCGCCGTAGCTGAACGATGGTACGTGGTCCGAGCATTCCGGCTCAATCGATCAAGAGCAGGTTCGGTCAATGCCGCCGCCGCGCGGGTCGATTTTCACCCTTCCACTGCGAGCCGGCTCCGGCTAGACCATGCGCGCGCCACAATGCTCCGCGAAGGGGCAAGGCCAACGAGAACGGGCTCCCTTTGACTTCTTCGCCCGCGCCGACGCCCGCTAAAACCGACGATTCCTGGCGGCAGAAGGCCTTCATCGCCGTCATGGGCTTCATTCTGACCGGCGTCGTCGGCACGATGATCACCACCTGGATTCAGCAGCGCGGCTGGGCGTGGCAGAACCACGTCGCCAGAATCGAGAAGGACACGCAGAACGCGCTGACGACCTACCAGAACGTCTCCGACCTCATCAACGCGCGCTGGCACGCGATTTACGGTATGGCGCGCGCGATCGAGCGCGGCGAGAGCGGCGACGAATGGAAGGCGGCGCGAGACGAATATGCCGCGGCCGACAAGGAATGGGCGATCCGCTATACGAGCGTCGCGCGCGACGTGTCCTTCTATATCGACACGCCGTTCGGCTTCGAGACGAAGGACAAGCTCAGCCGCGTCTGGTCGTTGCCTTGCTCGAAATTCGAGCTCGGCGAAGGGGCGGGCGCCGGCCTCGACGCCTCCACGGCCCGCGTCGTGCTCGAAGTCGTCAATCATTGCACGGGCGTCGTCAGCGACGAGATCAACAAGACGGTCGATGTCGGCGCGGGCGCGCCGCAAAAGCTGGACGCCGCGACGCGCAAGGCCTTCGCCGATTCGACTTATCCGAAGCTCGATGCGATCTACAAGACGAACGAGGCGTTGCGCTGCGTCATCTTCGCGCGAGCGCTGTTGATCCGGCAGACCCTGATGGCCGATTCCTACTGGGGCTCGTTCTTCGGCTTCGCCCAACAGACTTACGCTCCGTCGCCCGGCGACAACAAGGAATGCCTCGGCCAAGGCTGAGGCGGCGTTCCGGTCCGCGCGCTCGGATACGATAACGGCGCATCGATTCATCCGGGGGATCGGCACGTCGACCTCGCCGGCGGCGGGGCCGCCAACATGGCGTCGATGTCTCCCGCGACATGCGTGCGTACGCTTAAGGACGCCGACATCGTCATGATGCTACGCCCGAAACGCGAACGCATCTGGGGCTCCCATCGTATCGACCAACGAATATTCCGCTATTTCGGCCTCGATGTGGAAAAGCTCCGCGCCGCCAAGCCGGACGCGCTTGCATACATCCCGGGCCCATGACCCGCGGGATCAAGATCGATTGGGCCGGCGGCGCTCGACACCAACTGATATTCGAGGTTTAATTCCAAGGGGCTCGGTCGCCTCTCGGCGCAGATGAAGTAGCAATACCGCGTCTGATTCTGTGCAGCCAGAGAGTGATTTCTGATAGATGCCAATGACTTCGCGCAGTGAATCGCAGGACTCTTTTACGGGACGCCATAGGGGAGTTACATGGCATTCGCTTCGATACGTGCGTCTGTTGGAAAGTATAATAATGGACGTACGCCTTGTTATAATACGCCAAATGACGTCGCCACTGTCGTCCGCCTCCTAAACTTCATTGCTAGCATCGAAGGGGGAAGATCAGGGAACCCTCTTCCGCAGCATCCATCAGCAGACTTGCTGCATTCCGCAATTCTGAATTTCCAAAGCGTTCAAAACAATCGCGGTCGGACGCCAAGATTGTCGGTCGACGGGCACGTCGACCCGGGCGGAATGACGATTGTTCGACTAAACTTGTTGGCGCACGGCGCTAGCCCCGTCGATCCGCCCGATATGCCGCCCGATCCGCCGCTGCCGCTTCCAGTTGTGCCCACGCGTTCAAGCCAATGGCATATAACAAAAGATACGGACTTCACTGCGACCTTCGGACCCGAAAACGTATTCCGCGCGGGTGTTTTGATCGCCGAAGTGCAGTTTGGAGACGGTCCTAAGTTTGCGATGGCTTCGTCGGCTATTGGCGTTGGCGCGGGTACCAAAGGCACAGCTCTAGTTAAAGAGGCGGATACGGTAAGCAAGAACATGCTGAAAGGTTTATTTAAGCTTTTCCCAAGCATTGGCAAGATAGGTCCGATATTCGACACGAGGATCAATAACCCTAACGAACTGATTGTGAACGATCTGACCGGGACATTTCTTTTCATAAAAGTTGGACTCGGCTTCGGTGTCGGCGCAAAAGCAGGGCTATTTTTTTTCGGGTGTAGTCCCTTCTTACCGCTCGTCATGACGACCACGGCTATGGGCATGGTCCCTGTAGCAGGGGTCGCCTTTGCCGCCGCGACAGCCAATGCGATCGGAGTTCCCGTTACCGGTATTGGCGGTGGAATGCTGGAACTGGAAGCCGCGTGGCTCGTCGGCGATTTCGTGTCAGCAACGAAAGTCGAGTGAGCGCTACTTTCGGCTTTCTGGCCCGTGCTGCCTGAATGCAATACGAGCCTACCTCGGCAGAGGTTGAGACGCAGTATGATCCGATAGTCCGTCCTCGGTGTCGGCTTCAGCCAAGAGGATAGGTTGAATACCTATCTGGAGCGCTCACAGCGCGCCTCCTCGCAGATCATACGTCCCAATCTCGCCGATCAAAGCGGCGTCCAGCCCCCCTCGACCTGCGCGAAATGCGGCGTCTGAAAGACGAAGGAGACGGCGTCCGGCCAGCACGGCCCGCGCGCGGCCAACGCTTGACGCCAAGTATCCCCCTGGCTCATTGCGAAGCCCAAGCCGACCACCTCGGCGCCGGCGCTTTGCGCCAATTCAATCGCCGCGAGCGCCGTCGCGCCGGTCGAGATCGTATCGTCGACGATCAGCGCGCGGGCGCCGGCGAGGCGCGGGACGAGATTGGGATCGACATAAAGATTGCGGCCGGCTTGGGTCGTGGTCAGCGATCTCAAAGGCTGCGACAGTCGCTCGTCGTACCAGAATTTCCGCGATGTCCCGAACGGGACGAAGCTCGCATGGCCGAGGCGCCGCGCGACGAGCGGCGCCAGAGCGAGGCCGAGCGTCGGCAGGCCGATGACGAGGTCGGGCCGCTTCGCCGCCGCCTGCGCAGCCATATAATCGGCGAGCGCGTCGAGAACCTCGAACGAGGCGTGATTGGCGATGAAGGAGGCGACGGCGCGGTCTTTCTGCTCGCGCCGGCGGATGGGCAGGACGAGATAGCGTCCGTCGGGCAGCAGGGCGGGGTAGCCGAATTGGAACGGCGGCCGGAGGAGGTCGGCGGGCAGGGCGGGTTCGATCCTTTGCCAGTAAGATGTCGTCGGCTCTGTGAAGTGTTCGGCTCCGCCTCTGCTCATTTTACTCTCGCGGGGCGAGCGGGGCGAATGCGCGGCTTTTTTCCAATCGGCGCTTTCTTAAATCGTGAAATGCTCGTCGGTCTGCGCCGCTGCGCCATTCCACGAAAGTCCCAAAAGGATCGATTTCGAGCGCCGCGCGCCCGGCCTGATCCAGGCCGCCCAGTTTGCTCCTTTCGGCCGTCAATCTCCTCGCCATCGCTCTTGCTCCGCATCGCCCTGGCGGCCATTCTCGTATCATGGAAATCCGACGCGCGCGCATGTCCGACGCCGAGACGATCTGCGCGCTTCTTCGCCGCTCGATTATCGAACTCTGCGTCGCGGATCATCGCGACGATCCCGCCATCCTCGACGCGTGGCTGGCGAACAAGATTCCGGACAATGTCCGCCGCTGGATCGAGCGGCCTGACAACAACCTGCTCGTCGCGGCCGAGGGCGACGATATCCTCGCGGTCGGCTGCGTGACCGATTCCGGCGAGATCACGCTCAACTATGTCTCGCCCGAGGCGCGCTTTCGCGGCGTCAGCAAGGCGATGCTCGCGGCGCTCGAAGCGGCTGCGCGCGAGCGCGGCGCCGAAAGCTGCGCGCTCGTCAGCACCGAGACGGCGCGGCGCTTTTACGCTTCGGCCGGCTACCTCGAGCAAGGGCCGCCGGAAAGACGCCTGGGATCGAAATCGAGCTATCCCATGGCCAAGCGCTTGGCGGCGGGCCCGGAAAAAGGATAGACCGCGAGATGCGCTTTTCCAGCTTCGCTCTCGCTCTGCTCGCGGCTTTGGCGCCGCTTTCCGCCGCGGCCGAAGAACTGGTCACGTTCGAGACCGCCGCGCCGCGCGCCGGCGGCGGCAAGACGGCGATCCAAGGCTATTTGGCCGAGCCGAAAGGCGCCGGTCCGTTTCCGGCTGTCGTGCTGCTCCATTCCTGTCTCGGCCTGCCGTCGAACCGGCGGGCGATCGGCGAGGCGATCGCCCGATGGGGCTATGTCGCTTTGTTCGTCGATGATTTCGCGACGCGCGGCTTGAGAGAAACCTGCTCGGTCGACTTCAACGAGGCGCTCGCCGATGCGTACGGCGCCCTGGCCTTTATCGGCCGGTCGCCGCATGTCGACCCGACCCGGATCGCCGCTGTCGGCTTCTCGCAGGGCGCAGATACGGCGCTGCAAATCGCCGCGGCGCGCGCCGCCCCGGCCTACGTCATTCCCGACGGATTGAGATTCAGAGCCGTCGCGGCTTTTTATCCGCCTTGCGCGAACGAGGCGGAGGCGGCGTTGCGGTTGCCGACCTTGATCGTGATCGGCGCCAAGGACGCGGTCACTCCGGCGGCGGATTGCGAGGCTCTGGCGAAGCGACAATCGGCCGGCGTGAAGCTCATCGTCTATCCCGGCGCAGGCCATGTGTTCGACGACCCGCAATTCGCCGGCGGCCGAAACGTGTTGGGCATGCGGCTCGATTATGATCGCCGCGCCGCCGAGCAGGCGATGGCGGCTTTGCGCGATTTTCTGGCGGCGCGGCTCTAAGGGCGGGCCAAACGGGGCGTTTGTGGCCGGATTCGACAATTGACCTTGTTCGCGCCACAGAATCGTCCAAGCATTCGCCTTTCACGCTGCGGCAAGCCGCATTTTTCTCAATAATCATGAGGGGACGCTTCATGCGCAGACGCGATTTTCTGATCGGCGCGGCGGCCAGCCTCGCCGCTTTTCCCGCCCGGGCCGAGCCGCCGAAGCCGTTCCGGCCGGATCTCTGGCCGCCGCTGACCGATCGCGCCAAATTCGTCGAATGGATGGTCGCCAATCGCGGCGAGGACCCGACCTATCTCGGCCGCCGCTTCGACCGCTACAAGGTGCTGCTCTCGTTCAACGATCTGTGGACCTCGGCCGACAAGCGCGCCTTCCTGTTCACGCCGCGCGAAGAGTTCGTGCTGCCGGAAGACAAGGAGAACGCCTATGTCGGCCATTATCTCGACATCGGCTTCGGCGTGACGATCACGCCGCCCGGCACGATGGGCCGCATGACCAGCGCGATCGCCGTGCGCCACGGCGATAAGGTGCTCGAGATCGGCACCGGCTCCGGCTACCAATCGGCGTTGCTGAGCTACCTGACGCCGCGCCTGTGGACGATCGAGATCATCCCGCAACTCGCGTCGCGGACGCGCGGCGTCTACGACCGGCTGATCGCCAAGGGCTACGAGGAATTTTCGACGATCACGACCAAGGCCGGCGACGGCTATTACGGCTGGCCCGACGCCGCGCCGTTCGACAAGATCATCGTCACCTGCGGCATCGATCACATTCCGCCGCCCCTGCTGCAGCAATTGAAGCCGGACGGCGTCATGGTGATCCCGGTCGGCCCGCCCGGCGCGCAGCACATTCTGAAGGTCGTCAAGAAGACCGGCGCCGGCGACGAGACGACGGTGGCCCGGTCGGACATTTTCGGCGGCAAGGTGATCCCTTTCGTACCCCTGACCGGCGGGCACCAGCCGGGAGACGGCGCCGGGTAGGAAACGCGCAGGCTGCGGCTCAGGCTCCTTCCTCGCTTACCGGTAAGCCGTCGGCGGCTTGAGCGGCGCGAACGCGCCCGGCCGCTTGGAAATCACGCATGCGTGAGATGACCAATCCTTCATCTCCGCGCCGGAATGACGCCTCAATTCGCTGAAAGCGTCGCAATGCGGCGCGCGTCGAGCCCGGCGCTCGGCGCTTCTCGCCGCAGCCTGCCCGATCTCTCACCATGCGCGCGCTTCGACGCGAGGCGCGCGAGCGGAGGAATTCGCGATGAACGAACCGGCCAAGGCCGCCCTGAGCAAAGTGCCGGAGGTCACGCTCGTCTTCTGGATCATCAAGATCGCGGCGACGACGCTCGGCGAGACCGGCGGCGATTCGGTGACGATGTCGCTCTTGCACGCCGACGCCAATGCTCATAACGGCGGCTATCTCATCGGAACCGGAATTTTCCTCGCTGTTTTTGTCGCGGCGGTCGTCGTTCAGATTCTGACGCCGAGATTCAACGCGTGGACCTATTGGTTCGCGATCATCGCCTCGACGACGGTGGGAACGGCGATGGCGGATTTTTTCGACCGCTCGCTGGGCGTCGGCTATACGGGCGGCTCGTCGATCTTGTTGGCCTGCGTTCTCGCTTCGCTGGCGATCTGGCGCCTTACCCTCGGGTCGGTGGACGTTCAGACCGTCGCAACCCCGAAGGTCGAAATCTTCTACTGGGTGACGATCACCTTTTCGCAGACGCTCGGCACCGCGCTGGGCGACTGGCTCGCCGATACCGGCGGGCTCGGCTATGAAGGCGGCGCGCTGGTCTTCGGCGCCGGTCTCGCGCTGCTCGCCGTCGCCTATTACTGGACGAACGTCTCCCGCGTCTGGCTGTTCTGGGCGGCGTTCATCTTGACGCGGCCGCTCGGCGCAACGGTCGGCGACCTGCTCGACAAGCCGATTCGCGACGGCGGGTTCGACTTGAGCCGTCCGCTGGCTTCCGCGATCATCGCCGCGTTCATCGTCGCCTGCGTCCTGCTCCTGCCGCAGCGCGCCGGGCGCCATCCGGGCGAAACGCAGGCGGCGTGAATCTCCCCTCCCGAAGCAGGGCTGTCCGGTGAAAATGATAGATGGTCGAATCTGCGCACGGCTATGCCTTGCGATACCAAAATGTTTCGACATCCGCTCGATCGAACGTATTGGTCGAGACT
>JAJPHH010000009.1 GCA_021325385.1 Alphaproteobacteria bacterium | reverse complement strand
GTCGCGCCAGTCGAACCGGTGGCGCCTGTCGCGCCAGTCGAACCGGTGGCGCCTGTCGCGCCTGTCGAACCCGTGGCGCCGGTCGCGCCCGTCGAACCCGTGGCGCCCGTCGCGCCAGTCGAACCGGTGGCGCCTGTCGCGCCGGTCGAACCGGTGGCGCCTGTCGCGCCAGTCGAACCGGTGGCGCCTGTCGCGCCTGTCGAACCCGTGGCGCCGGTCGCGCCGGTCGAACCCGTCGCTCCGGTCGCGCCGGTCGAACCCGTGGCGCCGGTCGCGCCGGTCGAGCCCGTGGCGCCGGTCGCGCCGGTCGAACCCGTAGCGCCGGTCGGGCCCTGATTGCTTCCGAGATTAGTTATCGTAAAACCGGATGCGGGCGTGAACCCTCCACCATTAGCTGCTATGTCAACGGTATATGGCCCTGTACTGCCGCTTGGAACTGATACAATAAGATCAACGTTGAACGTACCTTTAGTAGGTAGACTGAAAGTCCCGACTACATTACCGTTGCTGTCCAGTACGTAATAATTTTGGACACCCTGCGAACCGCTCGTGTTGTTAATCGACGTTTTAACCTCTAAATCGGTCGCAAGAATTCCCCTAAACTCAGCAATTCCTCGCGCCGTTATTGGAGCAAGCAGAAAGCCCCCGCCCACTCTCGAGGCCAGCTTCCATGATCCGCCCAACCTAGCAGCGCCGACAGGCTCCTTCGCGGCAACAACGTGAACGTCGGCAACAACTTGGAGTGCTTCGACGAGGTCTTGTCCGGTCTGACCGGAGCCGGCATTGCAGCTCCAGAGCCGTAGTTCACCCTTCGCCGTGAGAGCGCGGCCAATCGTCCTAAAGCTCTCCGCATCCCCTTCGAGGGTCGCTGCCGTCCACTCGCCGGCAGCAAACCCAACCCGACCCGGCGCCCCATGCGCGACAACGTGCACTGCCTGCAGGCCCCGACACGCGTGGAGAGCCAGGGCCATCTGCCTTGCGGCCGGTTGGCTCGAGTCGAGCACGATCGCCCGCACTTCCGGCCTCAGATTGTCGAGAAGAGTCGCAAGATCAGGTACGGCCGGATCGACAAACAGGATTTCGGATGCGCGGGCCATTGCGAGGTCCTGGTTGTCCCGAAGCGGGTTTGGGGTACGTTCCGACGCAGGCTCAGCCATCGTCGCGATTGATTGGGCTGTGCGCTGGGAGGCGGCCATGGCTATCGTCCTACCGCGCCGCCGCGCACCGGGCGGTCAGCGGGCTTTTCGACGCTGAGGAAGCCGGCGGGGACAAAATTGCCCGATGGGTCGAATACGCCGATCACGAAAGGGCCGGCGGAAAAAGGTATCTTGACAGTCATCGCGACGCCATTGATACGTCGCGCGCCGTTCGGTAGTACGACCTGGCCGACTATGGCGTTCCTGGCTTCGTCTAGAATGAAGTAGGTCATCGAGGTCGTCGTGTCGCCTTCGGGAATTTGGCCGGTGACGACGACCTCCATGGTCGCGAAAACCCCCGCATATTCCGCCGCCCCATGAGCGGTCAGCGGCGGCTCGACCTCCGCTCCCCGCCCATCGAGCTCCCATATCCCGCCCAGCGCCGCGGCGCCGACCCGGCCGCACGCCGCAGCGATTGCGGCGTGCGCCGCGCGCGAGAGCGCAGCGACGAATGCTTCGCCCTCGGCGCCCTTCCGCGCCTCGCAGCTCCACAGCCGCAGTTCGCCGCCCACCTTCAGCGCGCGGCCGATCGCGGCCAGCGCCGCGCGGTCTCGCGCCAGCGTCGCCTGCGACCACTCGCCTGCCGCGAAGCGCACCCGCCCTGGCGCGCCATGCGCCATGACGTGCACCGCCTCGAGCCCGCGCCTCCCCTCCAGCGCATCGGCCATCTGCCGCGCAGACGAGCCTTCCCGCTGAAGCACGATCGCCTCGACGCCGGGTCTGAGATTCTGCAGGATTGTTGCGATACCGTCGATCGCGGGGTCGATGAAAAGGACTTCGCCAGATCCGGGCATGATGCGACTCTCGGCGCAGGGGGGTGGCGGGGTACAGTGGATTGGCGACGCCGCGTCGCCGCCGAGTAGACGAGAGGCCCTGCGGGCGTTGCCGCCGGGGCGCGTCGCGGCGGCGCCGGAAGCGCGCTGCGCGACTTCGCCGCTCGACGAATCGTACTTTTCGAGTACAGGATTGAGGCCAAAGCCCGGCGCCGTCGCTGCGAAGCGACGGAACGCAAACGAACCCCTCACGCCCATGTCCGGCACGCCCCCACGCCCTAACGCACTGCGCCCGCGGCGCGCCGCCCACGCGCCGAGAACGTACTCATGCCGACATCTGCAGCTAACGTGCGCGCCGGTCGCGTTAAGAGTCAACTGTATTTAATCAATTTTTAATCGAATACTAAATAGGCGGCGGGCCGCCTCCCCCGAGGCGGCCAATTAATCAACAGAAACAAGACGATTAGCGGCGTTGCCGCGGATGACTGCCAATTTCCTGTTAACTATGTTTGGGCGGCATGCAGTTCATACAATTGAACATTTGTGTTAAGCTAGTTAAGCAATCTTAACAACCGCTGACCCGGTTTAATCGCGCCTCGCCGCCTCGCCTTCGCCGCCAACCGGCCGTTCTCAACCTTAACGCAGACAAATTCCAACTGAATTGATTTAAACTGCTCAGCGTTGGGGCTAAGCTCGAAATCCACCGCGCCGAGGCCGACGGAACGGCGCAAGGCCTCCTTTCAAACGGAGCTCGAGGGCGCAGGTTCGAGCAGGTCAAAAGTACAGATTTCGATGAGCGAGCCGCAGCGTATCTGTCTCAACATGATCGTCAAGAACGAGACCGCGAATCTCGAGCGCTGTCTTTCCGCCGTCGCTCCCTATATCGACTGCTGGGTGATCGGCGACACCGGCTCGACGGACGGGACGCAGAATTTCATCGAATCCTTTTTCGCCGCCCGCAACCTGCCCGGCGAACTGCGCTCGTTTCCCTTCATCAATTTCGAACAAGCGCGCAACGCCGCGCTCGATTGCGCCTATGCTTCGCCGCTGCAATTCGACTATTTGCTCTTTGACGACGCCGACATGGAGCTCGTCGTCGAGAACGGCGATTTCCGCCAAGCGCTGAAGGCGCCCGGCTATCGGTTGCTGCAGCGGGCGAATGGCGGGCTCGCCTATTGGAACACGCGCCTAGCGCGGCGCGACGTCGGCGCGCGCTACCACGGCGTGACGCATGAATATGTCGATGTTCCCGGCGGCGTCGAGGCGCTCCACGGGGTCTGGTACAAGGACCACGCCAGCGGCGCAAACCGCGTCGACAAGTTCGAGCGCGACATCCGCCTGCTCAAAGGCGCTCTCGAGAAGGAGCCGGAGAACCATCGTTATTGGTTCTACCTCGCGCAATCCTATCGCGACGCCGGCCGGCTCGACGAGGCGGCCAAGGCTTACGCCAAACGCGCCGAGATGGGCGGCTGGGACGAAGAAGCCTGGAACGCGCGGCTGCAGCAGGCGCGCTGCCTCAAACGGCTCGGCGACGAAGGCGGCTTCCTACGCGAGGCGCTCGCCGCCTTCAACCAGCGCCCGCAACGGGCCGAGCCGCTCTACGACCTCGCCCGCCACTATCGCGAAAAAGGAATGAACGACGCGAGCGCGCTTTTTTCGGAGGCCGGGATCGGCATGGGGCGGCCGGAGGGGGACGTCCTATTCATCGAGGACTTCGTCTATACGGCTGGGCTCAAGGAAGAATATTCCATCGCTGCGAATTACTCGCGCGATCCGCAGCGCAAGGACCGCGGTTTCGCGGCGTGCAATTGGCTGGCGCTGAGCCGCGAAGCGCCGGATCACTCGCGCCATCTCGCGCTGTCGAACCTCGACTTCTATCCCGAGCCGGCGGCGAAGACGTTGCCGTCCTTCGTCGCGCAAAGGATCGAGTTTGTCCCTCCCGCAGGCTATCGGGCGACCAACCCGTCGATCGCGCGGGCGGGCGACGAACTCGTCATTGCACAGCGTACGGTGAACTATGCGATCGACGACAGCGCGCCGGAAGGCGACATCCGGCGCTACCCGACGACCGACGGCGGGCCGATCCATACGCGCAATTTCCTGCTGCGCCTCGGCCGCGATTTCGCCGTCAGATCGGCGAAGGAAATCCTGCCGCCGGCGGGCCTGCCCGAACCTGCCTGGCCGTATGTCACGGGGTTCGAAGACGTCCGGCTTTTCGCCTGGCGCGGGGATCTCTGGGGCGTCGCCTGCTTTCGCGAACGAACGCCGGAAGGCTGGTGCGAGCAGGTCCTGGCGCGGATCGAGGATCAGGATGCCGAAGCCTGCCGCCTGACCGATTGGCGCGTGCTGCGACCGGAGGGGCCGCAGCTCCACGAGAAGAACTGGATGCCGCGCGTCGTCGACGATCGCCTGCAATTCATCTATCTTTGCGACCCGACCCGCGTGATCGACGATCAGGCCCGGACCATCGTCGAGACGAAGCCGGCGATCGTCGCCGACCAATTCAGGGGCGGCTCGCAGGCGATCGCCTTCGACGGCGGATGGCTCGCGCTGATCCACGAGGCGCGCGTCCGCGGCAAGACGCGGCTCTATCGCCACCGCTTCGTCTGGTTGGATAATGCAGGTCGGCTCAGCCGGGTAAGCCGGCCATTCTACTTCCAGAAGAACGGCATCGAATTCGCCGCGGGCCTATGCTGGCATCCGGACGGAAAGCGCTTGGTCATGAGCTTCGGCGTCGAGGACAGCGAAGCCTGGATCGCGACCGCGGACCCCGCAGACGTACGGATCTTCCTCGACGACGTCGATCGCCTGCCGTTCGGCGCGCCGCCGGCGGCGGCGATGGCGTTCGAACGTCTCGCCCCACTCGATGCTCCCGGGAAAGCGGCGGCGAATTCTGACAGGCTATCCGAGGCCGCGGACGAAGGGCGAGCGCCAAGATCCGTCGCAGAGATTTTTCTCGATCTGGCGCCGTTCCTGAGCGCCGCGGATTCGCCCGTAGAAAGGCGCGAGCTGTCGCGCGCTTTCGACCGACGCATCGCGCCGCATCTCGATCTGCGCAACGACGACGCGTTGCCGCAGATCCACTGTTTCTATGAGGTTCGCGACGACAAGGCGGAGCACAAGATTCTGATCGCCGCGGTATCTTCGATGCGCGCCGCCGGCCATCCGGTGCGGGTCTGGACCTATTCGCCGCAGAAGCTCGAATTCCTGCAGCCTTGCGGCGTCGAACTCGGCGCCGCCGCCGACGTCGTGCCGCGCGCGCTGTTCGAGAGAATCGTCGGCGGGTCGGAAATCCGCTATTTCAGCGACGTATTCCGCTACGCCGCGCTCTATGAGCATGGCGGGCTGTGGATGGATGCCGACGTCATCCTCCTGCGGCCCTTCGCCTTCCGCGGCGACTATTTCTTCAACCTGCAATGGCGGAGCGGCGTCCAGAACGAACACTTTGTCTGCGGCAATGTCCTCTACGCCAAGCCGCACAGCCGTCACATGCGCGCGCTCTACGAAATGGCGATTGACCGATTTTTTTCCCCGCAGGGCTGGACCTTCGGTGCCGTCGGACCGATCCTGCTCTCGAACTACATCGCCTCAGAAGCCGGTGCGGAATTGCGCGACTGGGTGTTCAGCCCGATGTTCTTCAATGCGATCGACTGGACCGAGGTCGACCGATTCGACAGGCCGCTCGCCGAGTTGAAAGACTATCTCAACGACGAGCGGGTCTTCGGCCTGCATCTCTGGACCGCGCGCAACCCCGCGCGCGCGAGCGGCGACCACGCGCCGCTGATCGCCCTGCTCGCCGACCCGGCCGCCAACCTGCCCCGCTTCGCCGACCTCGCCGACCGGTTCAACACCGACAAGAACCGCCATACTGGCAATCGCCACGCCTATGCAAGAATCTACGAGAGGCTGCTGGGCGGCCGGCGGCTGTCGATGCGGCGACTGATGGAGATAATGCAGCGGAGGAGTCCTACTGGCGGGGCTCTCGATCGCGCCGCCGAGTCAGCGTCACTTTGGCAAGCTTATTTCCCATTTTGTCACCTCACAACGGTCGATCTCGCGACATTCGCGGGATCCTCTGACGATCGACGTTCCTCCCTTGCATGTGACCAAACCAACATCGAGGAATTGCAGAGCCTGGCGGCCGCGTTCGACGCGGGGTATTTCGACGCGATCATTGATGACGGCAGTCACGTCTCGTCTGATCAGCAGCGGACGCTCGTCAATCTCTTTCCGTTACTCGCCGAGGGCGGCTGGTATTTCATCGAGGACCTCGACTGGCAGCCACCAGGCGAAGATGCGACAAAGACAACCCAGACCAAAATTCTGCTTCGCAATTTACACGTGCCCAGGTCAACACCATGCCTTGATCCCCACGGAGTTGGCAGCCTTGCCGGGCAATTTGCCGAGATACTCTTCTTCGACAGCCATTACGAGCTCAGCCGCGCGAAGCTGATGGGAGGGCTCGTCGCGATCCGTAAACAAGGCGGGGCGGGGTTTCTCCGGTGACCCAAGTCCGAGAGTCCGAACCACGGATGGCAGCGCCCGATGCACTCGAGAATTGGCTCTCAATTGCGGATGTCCACCGAAACGCAGGGCGATCCGCCGAGGCGGCCAATTACTACGCATTTGGCGTGAATACTGCCAATCGGGAGCTCGCCTGGCACGCGCGCTTGCAACTTGCGCGATGCCTGCTCGCGATGGGCAACGAAGGCGCGTTCCTCGAACAGGCGCTGGAAGCCTGGAATCTGCAGCCGGAGCGGGCCGAACCTCTATACGATCTGGCCCGGTTCTATCGCGAACGGGGTATGTACGATGCAAGCGTTCTCTTCTGCGAGGCTGGACTGGCGCTCCCGCCGCCTCCGGATACCGCGTTTCGGGTCGAATCTTTCGTCTATGGCGCGGGTCTCATGGAAGAATATTCGATCGCGGCCAACTACGCCTCTGATCCATTGCGCAAGGGTCGTGGCCATGCCGCCTGCGATTGGCTCGCGCTAAGTCGCGAAACTCTGCCTGGTCCCCGGGAGCTTGCGCGTAACAATCTCTATTATTACGCACCGGCCGCGGCGACAATTATGCCGTCATTCTCCCCTACCCAGATCGCTTTTTCCACTCCGCCTGGCTATCGGGCTACGAATCCGTCCATTTCAGTATGGAGCGACCGCCTCTTCGTGCTCGTCCGAACCGTCAACTATGGCCTTCGAGAAGATGGCACATACTATTCCCTCGATGGCGCCAGATATCGAACGCGCAATTTCCTTCTTGCATTGGACGATGGGACGCTTGTAACAAAATCTCATGAAATTCTCCCGCCTTCAGACTTGCCGGAGCCACAGTACCGAGACGAGGCCGCTTTTGGCGATGTCCGTCTTTTCGCTTGGCGAGATGCTCTTTGGGGGCTGGCGTGCTATCGGGAACTTACTTCTCAGGGCTGGTGCGAGCAGGTTCTCGCGCGCATCGACAACTCATCCGCGGATCACTGTCGTCTGGCTGACTGGCGCGTTTTGCGTCCGGGTCCCCCGAAACGTCACGAGAAGAACTGGATGCCAGTTTCGACGGGCGACAAGCTTCGATTCATCTATCTCTGCGACCCAACGACTGTGCTTGATGATGACGCGCATCGGATCAGCGACTCGACGCCAGCCATCGCCGCCGAGCAATTTCGGGGCGGGTCGCAAGCAATTCCATTCGATGGGGGCTGGCTTGCGGTCATTCACGAGGTCCTTTGGCGAAACGGCCGCAGGTACTACCTTCATCGTTTCGTTTGGTTTGACGCGTTCATGATATTGCGACGCGTCAGCCGGTCGTTCTTCTTCATTCAGAAGTCCGTCGAGTTCGTTGCCGGACTTGCTCGGCATCCGAAGAGCGATACCTTAATTGTATCTTTCGGTGTAAATGACAGCGAGGCTTGGTTAGCAACGATCAGCAGCCTCGACGTCCGTCACAATTTGCGAGACCTCCGCTCAGCGCAAAGAACACAACCGTAGTTCGGAATTTTCTAGATGGCTAGCACCGGGTTCACCCGCCGGCGGGTGATCGTCATGCGTCACCGCGGTAATCTTGCAAACAAGATGCTGCAATACATGGGTGCGCTCACAATTGCCCGTCGTATCAAGAATTGCGAGATCGTCGGCGTGTCGATCCCCGAGTGGGGGATTGAACTCCCAGACGATACGCAAGAGCAGCGATTCTTCGACAATATCGATCTCTGGACCTGGGATGCTTTTAGGCCTCACGTCGATGACATCGCGATTGCGGCTAATCGCAGCGAGTCGATTCGGATTATGCTTGCCGACCATCTGCAACGGATGGAATTCCTGATGCCGCGCAGCGCTTACCACGAGGTTTTTCCGCCCGGTCCGGTATCTGAAAGGGTGGCTGACGATGATCTCCTCATCAATGTCCGCGCCGCTGAACTATTGGAGGGTGTGGCGCACTACCCGCTTATGCCGATCTCGTTTTACAAGGAGGTCGTCGCCAAGACCCGGCTACGTCCTTTGTTTGTCGGCCAGCTTAATGAATGTGAATATGTGCGACGCCTCCGCTCACAATTTCCTGATGCTCGTTTCATCAACAGCCTCGGCCCCAGGGCGGATTTCGATTTGATTCGATCTGCAAAGAACATTGTCATTGCCGTGAGTACGTTTTCTTGGTTAGCGGCGTGGCTGTCGGAAGCGACAACCATTTTCCTGCCTCTTAACGGCTTCCTCAACCCTAGCCATCACCGAGAAATCGATCTTCTGCCGGTCGAGGACGTGCGCTATCGCTTCCATCTCTTTCCGCTCAACTACGGCATGTCCGAACTGGAGAGCCTTCAACATCATGAGCGAATGGCTGGGCGCTGGAAAGAAGTATCTCGAAATCAGGTCGCTTTGATCAAGACCGCGGCGCCCCTCCTGCGGGCGCCTAGAGAAAACTACAATGGCGGGCTACCATCGCGGGCAGCCAATGGCGTCGCTATAGCATTTGACTCCGTTTGGTACGCTCATCAGTACATCGACGCCGCCATAGAAATCAGCGAGGGATGGTTTGAAGACCCTCTGCATCACTACCTCGAAGTCGGCCGGTTGCGTGGTTATCTTCCGACTGCTCAACTGGGGCACGATGAGTCTTTCAACCTCCTTCTGCCAAATATTGCGCTGAACAAGTCGGCTACCCAGAGCTCAATTAGCGAGTGGTCGCGCGGGCGTTCGCCCGAAACAGACGCTGCGCGTGCTCTGGACGGCAATGCTGCGAAGGATTACGGATTTCATACGGATCGCGAAGACTGTCCATGGTGGGAGGTCGATCTTGGCTCCGTCGCGCATGTGCACGCGCTAAGAATATTCAACCGAGACTCAAGCGCTGAGTGGCTCTTGCGCCGGGCATCTCCACTGATTGTGGAGATCTCCGAAGACCGGGAGAAGTGGAGAATTTTATTTCGGACGAAGCTAGGACAAATTTTCGGGGGATTTTCTAGCGGATGCCCCCTGGTCTGGACCTGTGAGAAACCCGAGAACGCCAGATTCATTCGAATATCAATTCCTCGAACGGAGTACCTTCATCTTGCGGAAGTCGAAGTCTACGGCGTAATTCCGAGTTGTGCCGAAGCGGCTTCGAAACTGAGCCCGGGATTGTCCTCCGTCTATCCAATGGTAGGCGCTTCTGGTTCGTCGGAATTGAGTTTGGAGGCAATCGCCGAAAGCCTTCTGAGAGCATCTGCGCGAAGTACTTTAGTACGATTTGACGAGGAGTATCGTCGGGGCACGTTTGACTCCCCGGATTGCAAGCTACTTCGGAGCGCAGCAAGCGCCGTTGTCGCTTTTGGCGGGGTTGGAGTGAACGAACAGTTGCCAACCGACTTGATGACGCTCTATTTGGGTGGCTCAATCATCGTCACCAGTTGTCATATTGACGGCAGCGCGAGCGACTGGAAAGAGCCGGTATTAGACTATGAACGGCTTATGACCAAACATGGAGTACCGCCAATTTTTGTCGGAAAGGCGAACGAGGCGAACGGAAATGGTGACTGTACAGTTGTCGCGGTTCATGACGCCGCAGTCTTGCAAGCCCGTTCCGGCATTGAAAGCGTGTTGCCTCCGATTGCGATTGTTGCGGCATACAACGAGATCGACGTTATCTCGGAGACAATCGAGGAGCTTGTTAGGCAAGGATGTGACGTCGTTGTCATCGATAACTGGTCTACGGACGGTACCTGGGAGACCTTGCAGGCGCTGGCTGCAATGCACGGGCAGCAGATTAGGATCGAACGATTTCCGGCGGCGGGTCCTGTTTCAACGTGCGATTGGAGGGATGTTCTTCGCCGAAAAGAGTCCATTGCCTGCGAATTCGTCGGCCGGTGGATAATCCATGCCGACGCGGACGAGATCAGATATTCGCCTTTTCCGGATTTGACTTTGGCGGAAGGCTTGGGGGTCGCTCAGCGAGCCGGCGCAAACAGAGTTTGTTTTACGCTACTAAATTTCCGCCCAATCGACGGCCGATCTTTCGCTGGGCGATCTCTCCGACATCATTTCAAATACTTTGAATTCGGCGACGATCAAAACCATTATAAGGCCTGGCTCCAGGGCGATTCTCGAGTAGATCTTGCGACCAGCGGCGGGCATTTTGCTAAGTTCGAAAACATACGCGATTTTCCGTATCGCTTTCCTCTCCAGCATTATCCCATCAGATCCCCAGAGCACGGCCGAAGAAAGGTATTTCAGGACCGCGAGGCCAGATGGTCCGAGGCGGAACGCGCTATGGGTTGGCACAGTCACTATAGGGATTACTCGGATCATTCTAGATTTGTTTGGAGCGCGGCCAATTTACATCTATTTGATGAGCGATTTTGGAGCGAGTACTGCTTGAATGTGATTTCAGGTATTCCAAGATTACGCGGAGGTCAGCCTAGCAGCTCCTAGGACTTTGAGCGCAATTCTTGGCTATGCGCGCCAGGAGCGCTGGACCAGCAAGGGTCAACGGGCCCCAAGCAGGTTCACGAGCCGTTCTCGGAAAGAGGCTTGCGCGGAGGAACCACGCCTGCCCCGAAGGCGGTCTCCAGGTCAGTGATGTGGGACGGCGCGGAACTTAAGCGCTCTGGACGAGAATGGACATAGTCGCGAGGCCGTTTGGCGTCTCTCAGCATTGCCAGCCGCTTTGAAACGACGTCGCGGCGGACTTAAACTTCCCGCGAACTTTCCCCGGCCCAAAGGACCCGCGATGCAGCGTCGTTCGTTCATCCTCGGCTTGGCCGGTTCGGTTTGCGCCGCATCCGGCGCGAGGCTTTGCGCGGAGGCAAGCGCGATGTCGGCCGAAGGCGCACCGGCGCTGAACACCCGCCCCACCCTCCTCACCGCCCGCATCGAGCTCGCCGGCGACTGGGCTCACATGATCCCCGCCTCCGCCCTACACGTCCTCGAGCGCATGCGCAGTTCCTGCCTCGACGGCGTCCGACTCGTCTCGGACGATCAGCCGAGCCGGCTGCGTGTCGACGAGCACGCTTTCGGCCCGCCGGCGGTTTGGCTCCATTCGGACGAGCCCGACGTCGCCTGGATCATCGTCAATATCGGCGAGCGCGACTGGTCGAAGCTCGCCTATCAGTTCGGCCACGAACTCGGGCACGTGACGGCCAATTCTTGGCGTCCGAAAGCGAAGCCCGGCGGACCTTGCCAATGGCTCGAAGAGGCTCTGGTCGAGGCTTTTTCGCTTCGTGGCTTAGCCATTCTCGCCGACAGCTGGTCGCGCGATCCGCCGTTCCAGGATGACAGCGGGTTCGGCGCGGCGGTCGCGGTCTATCGGCAGAACATCATCGAGCGCTATGGCAAGCTGGCGCTCGAGCAAGGCGACGCGAAGGACCTCGCGGCGTGGTTCAAGGCCCATCGCGCGGAGATGGAGGCGCGGCCGGGGTTGAACGCCTTCGCCCAGGCCGCCTCGCTCACCGTGCTTTCAGAATACGAACGCGACCTCGCCGGCGTCGAGGCGCTCGGCGCACTGAACCGGTGGCCCGGCCGAAGCGCAATTCCAATCGAAGACTACCTGCGCGCCTGGCGGACGAGTTGCGCCGAATTGGCCGCTTCGCCCGCCCTGCCGGTTCGGCTCGGGGCTGTTCTCGGAGTGCAATAGCTTCATTCGCGACCAGCCTTTCAAGGCTGCTTGGACATCGGAGGCTGCGCCGACGCATGGCGCTTTACATCCCATCGTCACGGGTCAGCGTATCGCGGCCGGGGGCGCTGGCCAGAAACAAGATCGATTCCAACCCGCCGCGCCTGAGCGCGAACGGCAGGACTGGCGGAGAAGCTCATGGCGCCGTCACGCCGCCTGATTGCAGAGTTGATCCATAAGTGACTGGCGGCTTCCACAGCGCGGCCATGTTGATTAATTCGGTCGATCAATCGCTGACCGAGCGCGCCGTCGCTGAAAAAGCAGACGTCGGCGACTTCGCGCCGAGAAGTTTTGGTCGAGAGGGCGGCGCCGCCCGCAACGCCGGCCGCCCCGGACGGATCGCGCGCTCGACCACGGTTGGAGTCGATTTCGATGCGGCCCTTGTCGATGAAGCGCGTGAGGCCTTCCCAGCGAGACAAGGCGTAGCGGATCGCTTCCGCCAGTTTGATCTTCTGACTGATCGTCCCAAGCTTTTCGCGCAGCCAGGGCTCGAGCGCATCGACAATAGGCCGGCTGCGTTGTTGGCGCGCCATGCCTCTCGTTTCCGGATCTCGGCCGCGGATCTCGTCTTCGATGGCGTAGAGAGCGCCGATCCGCGCCAACGCCTCGCTGGCGATCGGCGCCGGGCCTGCGGCTGCGAGCTCGTAGAAGCGACGGCGGACATGCGCCCCGCAGAACGCGAGCTGGACCCGGTTGCCGGCAAGAGCGCGATAGCCGGCGTAGCCGTCGACCTGCAGAACGCCGGCAAAATCGGCGAGATGCGCCTGCGGCCGCTCTGATTTGCGATCTGGCGCGTAGACATAGGCGACCGCCGGCGGGTCCGTCCCGCCCCATGGTCGATCGTCTCGCGCATAGGCCCAGAGCTGACCTGTCTTGGTGCGGCCCCGGCCGGGATCAAGGACCGGCGCGGTCGTTTCGTCGGCGAAGATTTTCGGCGACGAGCAAATATGGACGAGAAGGCGCTCATAGACGGGACGTAGATGCCAAGCGGCGCGGCCAACCCAATCAGCGAGGGTCGAACGGTCGAGATCGACGCCCTGGCGGCTGTAAATCTGCGCCTGGCGATAAAGTGGCAAATGATCGATTGGAGACAAGGACGTGCGCGAGCCGCGCCGGCGCGAGCGCTTGCGTGACTTGTAGTAGTTGGTACTTGATCTGACGGTCGGCGTTTGGAGCGTGGTCGGTTTCGCCTGTCGGATAATCAGGCGGCGATCATTTTCTCCCTTGCGATTGGGATAGCGTCAAGGAAGGTCTGCATCGGGTCTTTCCGAAGCACCCATCGGCCTTGATGCGGCCTGTCCTCATTGTAAGTCCTGATCCAATCGTCGAGGTCGCTCTGCAGCTCGGCGATCGAGGCGTAGATCTTCTTTCGGAAAGCGATCCGATAGAACTCATCCAGCACGGTCTTGTGGAATCGTTCGACGATGCCATTGGTTTGCGGGCTCTTGGTCTTTGTCCGCGAATGATCGATGTCCTCGACCGCCAGATAGAGCTCATATTCGTGATGTTCGGGGTTGCCGCAATATTCCGTGCCGCGGTCGGTCAGCACGCGGCAGAGCTTGACCTGGTGGGCGTCGTAGAACGGGGCGACGCGATCGTTGACGAGATCGGCGGCGGTGATCGGCGTCTTGCGGTCGTAGAGCTTGGCGAAGGCGATCTTGGCGTAGGTATCGATGAAGGTCTGCTGGTAGATGCGCCCGACGCCCTTCATATTGCCGACATAAAACGTGTCCTGGGCGCCGCAATAGCCGGGGCATTCGCTTTCGAACTCGCCATGCGCCTCCTTCTCGCTCTTGGCCTTCTCCAGCGCGGCGAGCTGGCTTTCGGTGAGGATGAGGCCGTCCTGGGCGACCTTGGCCTCCAGCGCTTTGAGCCGCTTCTTGATCGTCTCCAGATCGTGGCGTTGCCAGACCGAGCGCACGCCGGCCGGCGAGATCGAGTGGCCGAGCTTGCGCACCTCGTTGGCGATGCGGATTTGGCCATAGGCCGGCAGCTCGAGCGACAGCGTCAAGCTTGCCGCTTCGACCTCTGGCGGCGTCCGGTTTTTCAGGATCGGCTTGCGTCGCGTGAGTTCTTGCAACGCCAGTTCGCCGCCGGCGTCGTAAAGCTCCTTGAACCGGTAAAAACTGTCGCGAGAATAGCCCATCATCTTGCAGGCCTGGCTGACGTTGCCGAGCTGTTTGGCGAGCTCCAACAGCCCCACCTTGGCGCGGATGATCTTTTGCTCTTTGGTCATGATTGGTGTCCTTCCAAGACGCCGAGGCCGGGCGCTCCGCAACCCCGACCAGCTCCGCGCCCGGCCTCGGCTTCCGCCTCAGCTATGACACCGATTGTCAGATTAAGTGTTAACTACCGCAGCTTCGATTGCTCGCATCGCAGATTGTCATGGCCATCACCGCGCGACCGCGCCGCGATCGAGCCCTCATTTGATGAACGGGAACATGACAGCGTACGCCGAGATCGTCCTTTTCGGGCGCTTCACATTCATAATGCGCGCCATTGCAGGTCCGCTCGATAATATCCCCGCGCCTCAGTTGGTACGGGAGATTTTCGAGCGCGCTCGAAAAGCAGGGCTTCGTCATCACGACGCGCGGCGCGCCGAGCGAGCGGTCAGACTCGGGGCCGATCGTGACCGAAGCCGGCGCGCGGTAGACTCCGACCGTGAAGATGACCGGCCGCGTCGGGTCCGGCTCTTGCGGGAAATTCGGCCGCGGGCGCATCGGATGGACTCTGATCGTCTCGCCGAAAAGCTTATCAACGGACGGCGACTAGGCGCGCGCCATCACGGCGCGATGCACGCCGCTAGGCGTTGCGTCAAACATATTGAATTCCTTAGGATAGAACTGTGGCGGTGGCGCGCCGCAAAAAGCCACGAAATCGCCAATAAAAAGCCTCGGCGTTCGCTCCGTAATGGCGTGATAAAACTGTCAAAAAGAGGAGACGTACGATGAGGCTTGCTCGTCATGGGTTCTTGCTTGGAACTCTTTCTTTGTTTGTTGTGGCAATCGAGGTCAGAGCGGCAACGACCGTCAAAGTTATGCTTGAAGACCCCTCATCCGATTCGTCGGTCAAAGGTATGGAGATGAAGCCGGACCGAACGTCTGCACCAGCGGGGAAGGTAACGTTTGAAGTACACAACAGCTCTAAAGCGCTGGTTCATGAAATGATCGTCGTCAAGACCGACGCGCCGCCTACCGCCCTTCCCTATGACAAAAAGAAAAACGAGGTCGACGAGGACAAGATCAAAAGCCTTGGCGAGGTATCGGAATTGCCGCCGGGCAAATCCGGCAGTCTCACGCTCGATCTCAAGCCGGGCGCCTATCTCCTGTTTTGCAATCAGGCCGGGCATTTGCAGGGCGGCATGTGGACGCGGTTTGAAGTGACCGCGCATTAAGGTCTACAGACCCGGCGCGACGGTCGTATAATCCATCTGCGGCGTCGGGCTACGCGGGTTCGGCTCATTAGAGCCGGTCATGCTCGCGCCGATATTCGTCGCGACGGAACGGAGCTCCATCAAGCCGGTTTCGAGGTAGCGGAATCGGCCAATAAGATATTCGCTTGGCTGTACTTCGATGGCCGCTTTCACGTCGGCCGCGCCCGTCACCGTGCTGTGAATCTCGACCGGCTTGACGACGACGGGCAGCCCGCCGAGCGCGCGGGCATGCGCGGCTTCGCGGTCGCCGCCAGGTTCGATCGCAGCGCGCTTAACCCGCTGGGCTCGCGCGCCGCACATCTTGGAGAACAGCAACTCGCGGGAAGCCTCAGAGGCCGCGCGGCCCGGCGCCCTTCAAGGCGCGTCGGTCTGATCCGTCAGCAATTTCTTGGGAGCCTTTAGCTGATGTTCCGAATTGGCTCGATCGATCCCCGCAACAGTTATCGCGAATGTCCCGTTTTCGGTTCTTGTGACCCAGCCTTTTTCTTTCATGTACCAGAGGTGGAATTCCAAATGTTCGGCTGGACAGCTTAGCAATTGCTCAAGTTCGAGGTCGCCGATTCCTGGATCGTTAACCTTTTGTCGGCGCTTGACGTAAAGCAGTGACAGAATCTTATTCTGAATGTCGATGTCCCGTCCGACGCCCTCGCTGTCGCCGGCTTGCTCAATCAATCTCGAGCGGCGGCGCAAGTGATCCCTATGGGCAATATCGTACTGCGCACGCTTGGCCGGATCTTTGAGCGTATCATTGGCCCTCATGACGGCGTCGAATCGAAGGCGATCGCCGGTTTCCGGATTGTCCGGATGATAGCGCATAGCAAGATAGCGGAACATCCGCTCTATCGTGCCGGAATTGGCGTTCGGGCTGATTTCCAGTATTTCATAATAATCGAGGAAGTTGGCTTCCATCTGCGCCCCCTGCCGTTCTCTGCCCTGCTATCGAGTCGCGAACGGCGGCGGCGCAGCATGGCGGTTCATCGTTGCGACGGCAAGCGCAGAAAGCCAAAAGATGCGGCGGCAGCGAGGGTTCCTGTTCTCGTCATGCAGGGGCGCGTGATCACGACAAGCAACGAGCTCGGCCACGGCTTGGTCGGCCGGCAGGCCCAGGCGGGTGGAACTCCGGCCATTCTTTCATCGTGACGTTTCAGCAAAGCAAAACACTGGAAGAGAACCAACTCAAGGATCCGCGCGGCCTTCGGCGCTGTCCGAACGCATACGATCGCCTATCGCAGACGCGCGCCTCAACACTTTTCATACCGAGACGAGCCGACCTTGGCGCAGATGATCTTGTTCTTTCGTCGTAGATTGGCGTCCGTCCAAGACGCCGAAGCCGGCGCTCCGCAACCCCAACCAGCTGCGCGCCGGCCTCGGCCCGCCTCGGCTATGCACCCAACGCTGGCGCGCGTATCGAAGAAAAAGACTGGCGCTGAGGGGCAGCGCCAGCCAGCGCGATCGCGTTGCGGAGATCGAAAGGACGCATCTCGTTTGAGACCGCGCCAAAGTCACGTTACGCCCGTCACTATTTTTGGCCATTGAAATTCATCATTACTCCGAACGAACCAGACAAGGCGCGCCCCTGACGCCAACCTGCGAGCAAAGTGAAGGCGGAACATTCCTCCCAGCCAGCGGTTTTGTATGTGCGCAACGGGCGTCGCCCCTAGCCCGAAGCGAGAATCCTCCAGTTCCGCTCGCGCGTATTCGGCCCCGCTTTCCATACGGCAGCGGGGCTTTTTTTTGCGCTGCGCGTGGCTGTCCGCAAGGCGGCGCAGCCCTTTGACGGATAGTCGCCCGCAACTCGCTGTCGCCATGAAGTCCCGGCCCGATCCGGCGCGAAGTTCCCGCCGGGTCCGCGCCGGACAGCGGCTTGTGGGCTTTGCCGAAGTGTGGATAATCTTTTCCAGACGAATCTTAAGCTAAACGAGTTCGGAAACGCAGCAATGAGAGATCATGTCGCGTCTGCTGCGCTTCTCAGCCTGGCCTTAATCCTCGCCGCGTTCCTGCTGGGCGGCGTTTATTCGGTCACCGCAATTGGGCAAACTTTCGCAGTTGTGGTCACGAATCGACTTACCGGCGATTCGTTTTACTGCTATCCGGAAAGAGGGTGTTTCGACATGAACGTATCGCCCCCTCAGTCGCCGGTTCACAAGTAAATCAAAGTAAAGTTAACCGTCGTCTTGCGGTCCCCGGCTCCAGTTGCTATTCGGACGAGAATTCGACCCTTAATTTTACCCGGGTCAGGTCAAATCCCGTCATCTCCGCGATTCTCGCCTTCGCGTCTTGAACGAATTTCGCCATTGAATCCAAATTGGACGGCCGGCTTTTTTCATCCGCGACGGCGTCGCCTGCATGGCCTTCCGCCAAATATTTTTCAGATACGCCCAATGCGGCCGCGATCTTGGCAAGCGCTTGCCGGCGCTGGGCCCGTCCCTCGCGCGGCCATGCCGCTCGGCTCGCCGCGCCGATTGGCCCTGACGTCGGCGGCGGCCAATCTGCGGCGCCGTTGTCGCTGCGAATCCGCTTGCCGGATTGCGATCCAGCGGCCGCCCTCCGGTCGGAGAACTCTTGTGGATTTAAGTCCAATCTGCCCATTTTACGGCCTCTCATATTTAACAAACCAGTTCCCGCATCGTTCCGCCGATTCGCCGCCGGCCGACCATTAAATTCAATTTTGTATTAATTGCGGCGACCACCGTCCTCAGCGCCGCCGTCGGCGCGGCGTTAAGTTCGCAAGGCATGCAGAAATACTCTCTTGAAGCCGGCGCATCGGCCGCTCGTAGCGACTCTTTAATAACTCTCACGTATCTGGAAATCCAAGCATGAAAAAAGCTTGGCGTGGAGTAGTCAGATGTTGAGTGCGTGGCGTTCTGATGCGACTTATTTCTGCTCGCGGTTGTTAAGAATAAGCGCCTCCGCGTTGGTGGCCGCTTCGATCTTCGCGCCTTTCGCCCAAGGCGCAAATGCTGGAGAATTGAAAGTCGCCTCGCCATCGCAACCGGCCGGCTTCAGATCCGCAGGCATGAAAGTCGCCATGGCGCGTGGGCCGATCGATCATATTGACTGGCGAGAGGAAGGCGCGCGCCCCGGCCCGAGCAGAACGACCGAGATGGCCTATGTCTGCTCGCTCAGCGGAGCGGGCCAGACCACATCCTGCTCGTTGCGGCGCGTCGCCCCGAATGTCGACTAGGAGCTAACCCGAGTTCATACGCCGCCGCTTCGCGCCAGGCGGCGCCTTTCAAACCGTCGCATCGACATCGCCGCTCATCTTTAATACAGATAATTATCCGGACCTAGCCCGTCGCAGCGCGGCTCGAATGGAGATCGAGGCTCGTCGCCGGCGGGGGCGGCAGCGGACGAAAACGATGACCTGGAGCTTTGCACGGAGCGTCGCCGGCGCAATCGGCTTTTTGCCGATCTTTTTAGCGGCTTGGCCGAGCAGCGCCCAGCACGCCAAGAGTTTCGCCGATGACGCGCCGGTCGTCGCATTGATTCGGTTCTTGGCCGAGCAGGGCGATCCAGAGGCGCAAAATCGGCTGGGCGACATCTTTTCCGAGGGCCGGGGAGCGGCGAAGGATTATTCGCAGGCTCTCCTCTGGTATCAGAAGGCCGCTGATCAGGGTTTCGCTCCGGCCGAATTCAGCTTGGCGGTTGCGTATTTTTCGGGCCAAGGCGCGCCTCAAGACAACCGAGCTGCGGTGACCTGGTATCGGAAAGCCGCCGAACAGGGCTACGCGGACGCCGAAGCGAACTTGGCGAGCCTATACGAGCACGGATGGGGCGTGAGCCAGAACTTTTGGGAAGCCGCCAACTGGTACCGAAAGGCGGCCGATCAGGGGGACGCCAGCTCGCAATTCAGCTTGGCGCAGCTCTACGCCAAGGGCCTTGGCGTCAAGCATGACGACGTCCTTGCCTATATGTGGCTCGCCATTGCTGCATCGGACGCGCCGAAAACCGATGGAACGCGTGAACTCGCCTTACGGTATAAGGACGACCTGGCCAAGCGGCTCAGTTCCGCCGAGATCATGCAGGCGCAAGACATGGCCAAGCGGTGGAAAAAGGACAAATAGACCGCCCTAGTCTCGCTTAGGTCACGCCTGATCTATCATCTTTGATGCGCCGCCTCGGCTTCGAAGCCGCTTCGGCTTGCGTACCGCCCGACTGCCGCTCGCGATCTCATTGCGTTCCCGCCGAAGGCACCACGCGCCAATCCGGCAAGCCATAAGGATGAGGCCAGGCGTGAACTTCCCGCTGGTCGAAATAGACCACTGCGACGAGCTTCGGGAACTGCGGGTACGGCTTCGTGAGAGACTTCGCCCAGCTTTGCACATAGACGGCGTCGCCGGCGTCGCCGACCTCGGCGACGACGACCGGCTTGTTGTGAATCGCGGCGAGAGCGTAACTTGGCGCAAGGATTTCGGCAAATGTACGATCGTGGCCGAACTTATCGTTATCATACTGCTGAAGGCCGAACACGGTCAGGCCGACGACATCCACATACTCGTCGCCTGGATAGTACTCGTTCATGTCGCTCTCGCCTTTTGGCGACCACATGAACTTCGCATGAGGGGCTTTCTTTTTACAAAGCGTCACGAAACGTCGATAGGCGGCGATGTAATCTTTCGGCGGCCACCGCGACCAAATGAACTGACCGGTTTGATCATCCATTTCGTGCGCCCAGCGGATAGTCGTGTCGACTCTGAGCGCGCCCGCCGCGGCGCAAACCGTGGCGATATTGGCGTCGTAACGGCCGCTCAGAACGCCCTCGCGCAACTGGTCGGAGGTCACTCGGCGCTCCTTCGACCAAGACCAAGGCTCGACGGTGATCAGCAGGCTTCGCCCGTGCGCCGCCGCATATTCGCCCGCCGCTCCGAAACTCGACAAGTCGACATCCTGCCAGGGTATAAAAATGTGTTCGATCTTGTCGCCCTTGACGTCCTTGAAATCTCCAGACGGATCATAGGCGCCAAGCTCTATGCCGGGCGAATTGACGATCGGCAGTTTTCCATCATAGCTCAATGTCGCGGCCATCGCGCCAGCGCCGACTTGCGGCGCCCATGCGACGAGATCAAGGAGCGACAATGATAACGCGGCCGTCGCGATTAGAGTTGCACGCTTGATCGCCGAGTACATTTTTACTCTCCACAATTCAATGACTTACGAAACGTTTTTCAAACCAGCGTCAGCGGGCGATTCCAATATCGAGGGGCGTCATTTTGGCCGACACCAAGTCGCCGCTCGTTAACTGTCGTAGGCGATATCCAGGCGCCGGAGCATCCGGTTTGAACTCGTACCACATGCCGCGCGGCGCTCGCCTCTGATAGACGAGGCCGGCGTCGATGCGGTGATCGAAGCACGTCCGTTTTTCGACGGGATTAACGTCGCCGCCCCGCCACACCGCTTGAAAGCACATCGTTCCCTTCGGCGTGACGAACCACCTGCCCGCGGCGATATACTCGATCCGCCGCCTAGTTCCAGACCATGCGACAAATTTCAGATTTGGCGCAAAATAGCCGGCGCCTTTGGCCCAGACCCAAGTCTTCTCGCTGTAGAGAGATAGGATCATGTGCACGGGCGCGGACCTTGCATGCGGCGGCAGAGCCGAAGCATTCACGGCGCTGACGCTTGCGCCTGACCAGATCACCCCGAGAAGCAGCACACATAGTTTCATGATGTTCAACATGGCCAGCCGCCCTTTTAACCGCCCTCGTAATCCGGTCCGCCCCGCCAATGAGGAGCGAAACTCAGCAATTCCTCGCCCGCCCCCTGCCCCGCGCCCGACACGCGGTACTTGGTATTGACAAGCACGAATCGACCCGCGCCGAACGACAGCCCTTGCAGCCCTTGCAAGCCGTGAGCATTCAAAGCGAAGACGATCGGAACGTAGAGCAAAAGAGCGATGGCCATTTGGCCGATTGGTCTCGTCCACTCGCTACGCCGCCTGGGGCTTCGAAGCCATTGCGACAGAAACACGAGGGTGAGGACAGACGCGTAGGTGAACGCGTTGACGGCTGCGAAGATGTAGAACCCTCGTGCGGAGCCAGCTTCGGCGATAACCACTGCCGCGCCCGATGACAAAAGCGATATGAGGAAATAAGGAAGGACCACGCGGGCGGGGAGCGTCTCGGCGGCGTTCGCGCCCTTCGGCGTGACACGAAAGTCGACAAACGAACCGCTCGCACGGTCGAAAATCGCGGCGACCACGCCGGCCAAGACCCAAGGCCATTTGGTGAGGACGAACAATATCGCCTCCCAACTTAAGATTTTTGCGTTGTCGGGTCGGAAACAACCCGCTGACCGCCACTGTTTCCACATGAGCATCAAAATGAGCCAGGCCGGCGCGGCATGGAGAATGAAATCCGGATACGTGACGTCGACAAAATTGGTGTGGAGCACAAGCGCAATCGCTGGCAGGGAGAACATCAACGTCATCGCGAGGGCGAAAAGCGGGTACCAAAGCTGGCAGAACAAGAACTGAAAACGCAGCTTCGGCGACAGGCCGCGGATGTAGCGGGGCGTGTAAAGGAGCAGGATCGTCGCCAAGCTCCTCGCCCACTGAAACTCCTGGGTGATCATGTCAGAGAAGGTGCGAGGCCCCTCGCCATGGGCGATTGCGTCGACCGCATGCACCCCTCGCCAGCCATGCGCGTTCATCATCAGCGTGGTCGAATGGTCTTCGGCCAGTTCGGGACCCAATCCGCCGATCTCTCGCAAGGCGCGCGTGCGGACGGCGTAGTGCGATCCGATACAGAGCGGCGCCCACCCGTTATTGTAGCCGGCTTGCATGATTCCGTGCAGCGGTGCCTCGGCGAAAAGCCGGCCGCGGGCCGCCCAACTCTCGCGGGCGTTGGAGTCGCAAATGCTCGGCGCCGAAACATAGCCGACGCTCGGATCAGCGAACGGTCGCATTATCTCGCGTAAATAGGTCGGGCTCGGCACATGGTCGGCGTCGAGCTGAGACACGTAATCATAACGGTCGTAGCCGTACTTGTCATAAAAGTACGCCAGATTCCCTTCCTTGCATCTCGTGCGGCGCGGCCAACTCGGTCGATGGTAATCCATGCGGCCGAAGCGCGTTGATATGTGGACATTATGGCGTGCGCACCAATCGCGAATTTCGTCGCTCGGTTGTTCGTCGGCGAGCCAGGTGTCATGCGGCAAGTCCTGCGCCAGCATGCCTTCGAGAGTGCGAACGACAACCTCGAACGGTTCCGACGGCGCCTTGGTGACCACCATCGCAATCCGCGATCCCGGCGGCAAAGCGAGCGGTCCGACTGGACGGCGCGCGCCACGCGCAATGGCGACGAAATACATAGGCAGAAGGCTTACCCAGCCCAGAACCAGCGAGGAAAGCGCAAACATCGTCAGGTTTTTGATGTGCGATGGATGCAGCCACCACTGCCACAGCCAGGCCTGGGCGACAATCAGCATGATTGACAGAACGCCGAGCCGCCGCTTGCTCGCCGCATCGAGCACATCATCCCAGGATAACGCTCCTCGATGAGAGCTCTCCTCTCGGTCGAGATCCGCCGCCCCCCAAGCGATCGCCATATGATCCTGCTTCCTCCAATGTTCAATGACGGACGGCAAGGCCGAAACTCGGCGCCGCGGTCGCGACGATCGTGTCGATGTCGGACATTTTCGGCTCGAAACCCAGGCGGTCGTAAGCCAATCGAGTGTCGGCGAACAGTTCCGGCGGATCGCCGACGCGATGCCCGTCGACGACGATCGGCACCGACCGATCGGTCACGCGCTGAATGGAGCGGATGACGTCCATGATCGAGCTCGGCGCGCCAGCGCCGAGATTGATCTCGGCGCTGTCGCCGCCGGCCAACAGATCCTCCAACGCCGAAACATGCGCAGTCGCGAGGTCTGCGACATGGATGTAATCACGAACACATGTGCCGTCTCGCGTCGGATGGTCGTCGCCGAACACTTTGAGGTAGGGTAGCGTTCCCGCCGCCGATTGCAGCGCCAAGGGGATGAGGTGCGTTTCCGGAAAATGGCGCTCGCTCAGCACGCCCTCGGGATCGGCGCCGGCGGCGTTGAAATAACGCAACGACATGTAACGCAGGCCGTAGGCATGCGCGTAATCTTTGATCATCTGCTCGACGATGAGCTTAGTGCGGCCATATGGGCTGATCGGCCGCTGAGGATCATTTTCCGCGATCGGCAGCCGAGCCGGCACCCCATATGTGGCGCAGGTGCTGGAAAAGACGATGGTCCGAACGCCCGCTTTCACGCAGGCGTCGAGCAGCTTTTGCGAACCGCAGACATTCGTGTCGTAATATTTCGCGGGCTGTTCGACCGATTCGCCGACGTAAGCGAGCGCGGCGAAATGAAGGACGGCGTGCGGTCTATAATGACGCAGCGCCTCGAGGAGCCTCGCGCCGTCGCGGATATCGCCTTCGACAAGGTCGCCCCAGCGAACGAATTCGCGATGTCCGGTCGAAAGATTGTCGTAAACGACGGGATCGAATCCGACGGTCTTCAGCAACTTGCAGGCGTGACTTCCGATGAACCCAGCTCCGCCCGTGACAAGAACCTTGCCGAGTCGCATGTCTCGATACCTTTCTTTCCGCGGCGACGGAATAGTTCGTCGAAATAGTCGATGGTGCGTGCAAGGCCTTCGACCAGCGGCACTCTGGGCGTCCAGCCGAGTTCCGTGCGGGCGGCGGATATATCCGGCTTGCGCTGTTGCGGATCGTCGACGCTGGCCGGGCAGAGCCTGATCCGCGACGACGAAGCAGTCATCGATTTGACCAATTCGGCCAACGAGACGACGGTGAATTCCTGAGGGTTGCCGAGATTGATGGGCCCGCTCACGGCGGCGGGCGTCGTCATCATTTTCATCAAGCCGTCGATCAGGTCGCTGACGAAGCAGAACGATCTCGTCTGCAGGCCGGAGCCGTAGATCGTGATGTCTTGGCCCAACAGAGCTTGCACGATGAAGTTCGAGACGACGCGACCGTCGTCGGCGCGCATGCGCGGCCCGTAAGTGTTGAAAATTCTGACGACCTTGGCGTCGATCCGATAATGCCGCCGGTAATCGAAGAACAACGTCTCAGCCGCCCTCTTGCCTTCGTCGTAACAGGCGCGGGGGCCAATCGGATTGACATTGCCCCAATAGCTTTCGTGCTGCGGGTGCGACTTGGGATCCCCGTAGACCTCCGAGGTCGACGCCTGCAGAATTCGAGCGCCGCGGGCGCGGGCCAAGTCGAGCAGATTGACCGCGCCGTAAACGCTGGTTTTCAACGTCTTGACCGGATCAGCGTGATAGGCGGGCGGCGACGCCGGACAGGCGAGATTAAAGATTTCGTCAACCTCGAAATTAAGCGGGTCTACGATGTCTCTCTCGAAGAATTTAAAATGCGGGTTGCGATTAAGGCGCTCGATGTTGTCGATCGAGCCTGACGAGAGGTCGTCGACGACGACGACCTCCCGGCCAAGCTCAAGAAGCCGGTCGCAGAGGTGAGACCCGAGGAATCCGGCGCCGCCGGCTACGAGCGAGCGGGTCCGCCGCTGCGGCGTCTTCCCCTCCGCGCCAACGCCGAGAGGGAAACCGCGGCGAGGCGTGTCATTGCTGGGATTCGAGCGCATTACGCAGAACCTCGACGTAGAAAATCGAGCGAGCACGAACGCGCCGTCGAAGAGTTCGGCGGACATTCCGCGGATTCACGTCCCGCCGCCGGGCTCCCAGCCCGACGCCTCGCGTTTTAATTAAGTGCTAACTATTGTGAATTTCGCTTTTGAGTCAACTTCTTCTTAAGTTTTGGTTAACTTCTAGATGCGGCGATTCGCGAATCTCCGCCTCGGCGGTCTTCGCTAGATTTGAATAAATTAATGATTCAGTATTGATTTGAATTGTCGGCAATTGTCGATTGATTGTCGTTCAATTTTCAAGTCTTCGCTCGGCTTCGGCAAGGCGTGGCCGAGCCCGGCGACTGCCGAAAAATTGATTGCTGCCCCCGATCGGCCTTCGGCTAGCAGACCCAAACTCGGCGCAGGCCCCAATGAGTGGCGCGCCAGAGGATGCAACTGTCCCGAACGGTAGGCGGGCCGTAATAGTCGGGGATCCAGACTCGCCAACAGTTGCGGCGACCGCAGCGGCGCGCCCAATGGGCCTTTTCGACAAAACCGGTCCTCGCGGCCGATCGCGACATCCAGGCGGCGGCGCCGATGTCGGCCGCCTCACTCGGCGGACTCGCTGCTGCAATAACGACAATGATAAGCGCCAGTCGCGCGATGACGAAAAACCGCATGGCTCCCCTCCCCCGCTCGCTACAGCGAGAATGGCGGGTTGAGAGCGGCGGCGCAATATCCCTTCGACATGGTCCAGCAAAAATAGATCGAGGACGAATCGGGCTTGGATCATGTCAGATCGCGTCCCATCTCGCTTGGCGCCTAACCCGCCATCCGATATTGTCCTTGTTGGTGGGAGGCTTTCCTCATGGGTGCGAAGCGATCAGGTTACGCCGCCTTGGCGGCTTTGGCTGCGCTCCTTTCGACACAAGCGCACGCGCAAGACTCGTCCGTCATCTTGCAGTTGAACCGAGTCATCACATATTCGACCGACAAGCCTTTCACCAAGGCGGTGCCTGGAAACACCCGGATCCTCGACATTGTACCCGTCACCGATCACGAAGTGGTTCTGCAGCCGCAAGCCGTCGGCTCGACGAACATCCTATTCCTGGATCCGCATGGGATCATCTTGGCGAATATCGACGTGCGCGTCGACGATCCGGTCGAGATCGGCCGGCATGGCGTCGAACTGCACAACGATTCTTCGAAGCTCGGCAATGCTGCGTACTATCGCTGCAGCTCCGATGGATGCGTCCTCGCGGACGAAACGATCATGCGAAGCACCCTGACGCCGGCGCCCGCAGCGCAGATCAATCAGACGATACGAGAAGCGCCGGCGCCTCAGACGCCGCCGCAAGCGCCCGCCAAATAGCGTCGCGACGGACGCCGAGGCTCAATTGACCTCTCTTTGAATATACTTGGCGCTGCCGTCGAGCAGTTGGAGATTGTCGACGATCGTCGGATTTCCCGGCGAGAGTCTGAGCGCCGCTCGGAATTTCGCGCGCGCCTTGATCAGATCGCCGCGCAGCATGTACGAATAGCCTTCATTGTTGAGAATTTGAACCGTCTCGCCGCGGAGCTTGACGGCGGAGCGATAGGCGCGATCCGCCAAGTCGAACCGCGCCAGGCGATCATAGCTCGCAGCGAGGCCAATCCATGCCTCGACATCCTTCGGCGCCTTTTCCACGGCGTCCTGGAAATAACGTTCGGCCAGGCCGAAATTACCCTGGTTGAAGTTCTGAACGCCCAATGGGTAAGGCTGGTCGGAGGGGTAATATTTAACTTGAGCCGGCTCCTGCCCCAAAGCTGGCGACGGCGCCGCGGGGCTCGCCGGATCCGGCCCGGGAATCGGGCCGACCTCCTGGCAGGCCGCAAGCGCAAAGCTCACGGCGGCCAAGGCGAAAATGCGAACACCCGAGTTGAACATCCGATCGACGCCCCCCAAAACTTCACTAGCAATTTTTTAACGAATGCGCACCCTGGTTAAGGCCGAATCGGCGGCGGTGTGACGGAACTACAACAGCCCGCCGGCCGGCAATTCAGCTTCGCTGACGACTTGTAAAATTAAAGGCGGCGGCCTTTACGCGCGGTTAGCGCGTTAAGTCTTGTGGCTTTTTTCAACAGGTTTATTTAACGAGAACTTAAGCCGCCGCGAGCGCGGAGGCCGAGGTCGCTCGGTCGCGAGCCGGTCAATGCTGGTGGAAGACGGTCATGAGTTTCAGCAGGACCGGCAGCAAGACGATCATCAGAATGACTGGAAATATGCACAGGGCCAACGGGCCCACCATTTTGACAGGGAGCTTATTCGCGTTCTCCTCGGCGCGCAGCATGCGTTTGTCCCGCATCTCGTCGCTGAACACCCGCAAGCCCTCGGAAATATCCGCGCCGAGTTCGAAAGAATGCCGGAGCACGGCGACGAAAGACGCGGCCTCGTCGATGATCAGGCGGTCCGCCAACGAGTTCAGCGCCTCGACGGAGCTGCGTCCCGCCCGTTTCTCCGCGCCGAAAATCTCCAGATTGACGCCGAGCGCGCGGCTTCGTTTCGCCATCTGATCTCTGATCCGCTCGAAGGCGGCGTCGAGGCTCAAGCCCGCGCCGACGCAGACGACCAGAAGATCGAGCAGATCGGGGAAAATCAGCCGATATTGGTCAGCCAGATGGTTCTGCCGCCGCGACAAATAGGCGTCCGGAAGGAGAATGCCGAGTCCCGCCGATATCGCCATGACCAGAAGGATGATCGAGAACGACAGGGTCGGCGCGAACAGACGAATCGCCACATAGACGAGGCAAGGAAGAAGAACGACGGTGCTGAGGCGCGCCAGCACGTAGAAGCTGATTGCGTTGTCGCTGAAGAAGCCGGCCCGCAGCAGCACGCGCCGCAGCTTCCGCCGCAGGACGCTGTCGACGCCGAAGCGCTGTTCCGAGAAATGCTCGGCTACGAGCGCGCCGAGCCGAGTAGTTTGCGGCGCGTCCGGCGCCGGCGCGCCGGCCGGCAGCCGCCGACGAAGCTGCACCTGATCGGCGACGTACTGACCCGCGACGTAGACGATGAAAGCGACCGCCGCCGCGCATAGCAGGATGATGGGAGCGAGGCCGAGGTCCGACATCGGCTAGACCTTGAAGTTGACCATTTTGTAGATCATCACGTTGCCGATCGCCAGCGACACCCCGCCATAGAGTACCGCAGGCAGCAAGAACGGACCTTCGTTCAGCTCGTTGAAATAAGTCGGCGCGATGGCCCGGATGACGCCGAACAAGACGAACGGCATGGCCGAAAGGAACCAGGCCGATAGCCTGCCCTCGGCGCTGAGCGCCTTGATTTTCAGCTTTAGCTTGACGCGCTCGCGCATGAGGCGCGACAGTCGCGCAAGAACGTCGGCGAGATTTCCGCCTGTGTGGCTTTGGATCGTGACCGAGATGATCAGGAAGAGCAGGTCCTCTTGGCCGACGCGGCGATAAAGATTGTTGAGCGCCGTGGAAATGTCTTGGCCGAACGACATTTCGTCGGCCAGTATCCCGAACTCGGTTCCTATCGGGTCCGGCATTTCCTTGGCGACGAGATCGACGGCCGTGGCGAACGGGTGGCCAATGCGAAGGCCTCGCACGATGATGTCGATCGAGTCGGGCAGTTGCGTCGAGAATCGTGCAATACGTCTCTCGCGCGCGATGCGCAGGACGATGAGGACGGCGAGCGGGGCCAGCGCGAAGCCGATCGCCAAGGCGGGCCAATGAAATCCGAATACGGGGGTCAGCGTCGCGGCGATCCCGCCCGCGATCAGCACGACCAACAGCGCGAGCGAGCTCTTTGACAATCTCAGGCCCGATTGCACCAATTGATCGTTGAGCTGAGACAGGACCGGACTTCTGAAATTGCCGAAGCCCCTTTCTTTTCTGAGCGCGTCGAGCACCTCCGTCGAATTGGAGAGCTTTTGGCTCAACGCCAGCCTTCGGTTGATGGCGCGCTTCGTTCCTCTAATCCGAAAGACCAGCCAGTAGATTCCCTCGACGCCGAGAACCGCCGCGAAGAACACAAGTCCGTAAATCAGCCACGGCTCATTCATATCGGGCTCTCTACAGCTTGCGCGACGGGTCGAAATGCGATGGCGGAATCTCGATGCCGTAGGCCTTCAAATCGGCCAGGAATTTCGGCCTGAGACCAGTGGCGCGGAAGCTGCCGTGCATCCGTCCGTCCTTGTCGGTGAACTCTTTCACGAATTGAAAGATCTCCTGCATCTGCAAGACGTCGCCTTCCATGCCAGTGATCTCGCTGACGCTGGTCACCCGCCTCGTCCCGTCCGGCAGGCGCTGCACCTGGATCACCAGCGTGATCGCCGAGGCGATTTGACTGCGGATCGCGGTGAGCGTCATCGGCATGCCGGCCATGCCGACCATCTGCTCGAGCCGCTTGACCGCGTCCCGCGGCGAATTGGCGTGGATCGTCGTCATCGATCCCTCGTGGCCGGTATTCATCGCCTGCAGCATGTCGAACGCCTCTTCGCCGCGGCACTCGCCGATGATGATGCGATCGGGCCGCATGCGCAGCGCGTTCCGGACGAGATCGCGCTGGCGAACCTCGCCCTTGCCTTCGATATTCGGCGGTCTTGTCTCCATTCGGCCGACATGCGGCTGCTGCAATTGCAGCTCGGCCGCGTCCTCGATCGTGATCAGGCGCTCCTGCGGCGGGATGTAGTTCGAAAGCGCATTGAGCATCGTGGTCTTGCCGCTGCCCGTACCGCCGGTGATGATCGCCGAGACGCGGCCCTTCACCGCCGCCGAAAGCACGTCGACCATCGCCGGCCGCAGCGCGCCGACCTCGACCAATCTTTCCATATTGAAGGCGCGCTCGGCGAACTTTCGAATGGAGACGAGCGGACCATCGACCGCGACGGGACGGATCGCGACGTTGACGCGCGATCCGTCGGGCAAACGGGCGTCCACCATCGGCGAGGCCTCGTCGACCCGGCGCCCAATTGCTCCGACGATCTTGTTGACGATGCGAAGGAGATGAGCCTCGTCCTTGAAGTGGACGGTCGTCTGTTCGAGTCGGCCGAACCGTTCGACAAAGCAGACGCGATGCGTGTTGATCAGGATATCGGTGACCGTCGGATCTTTGAGCAAGGGCTCGATCGGCCCGTAACCGGTCATCTCCGCGATGACCTCGCCCGCGAAAATGAAGAGCTCTTTCTGATTGAGGGATAGATTTTCGGCGCGCGCGTAGGATTCGACATAGGCGCGGACTTGCTTGGCGAGCTCTTCCGGCGGCAGCTTCTCGAGCGCCGCGAGATTGAACTCGTCGATGATCCGCTCATGAAGCTTGAGCTTCTCGTCGAGAAGGCTCGGCCGGCGCGCGACCAGGTCCTTGTAAAAGTCCTCGGGTCGAGCTTGGAGCGAATCCGCTGGCTTTTCCGCCCGAAGCGGCTCCTCCGCCGCCCGAGTTCGCGCGATGCCGAAGAAACTCACGACCCTGCCCGCCACAATCGTTTAAAATTGATTAAATTATGCATAAATCCCCGCCCCGCGCCACAAAAGGTTTTGCCCCGGCGGCCGACGTTTTTGCAGAGGGTTAATTTCCGCCCGCCGCAGGGGCTGTCCGGGGAAATTGAGGATGAGTTGCTGATTATCGAGACACAGAAGCGAGCGCGCAAACCCCAAACACTGCGCCGCCATCGAGGCGGGCGCGCCTCAAGGCCAAGCCGGCTTCGCCGGTCGCTCCGCTGCGCTTCGCGAGCCTTGACCCCCGCCCGCCTCGACGGCCTTGTGCAACCAAGACGTTTTGCTGACCGAAACGGCCGAACGGCCGGTTTCGGCAG
>JAJPHH010000118.1 GCA_021325385.1 Alphaproteobacteria bacterium | reverse complement strand
GAGATTCTCGGCCTGCTCAATCACGGCCTGGCCAACAAGGAAATCGCCCGGTCGATCGGCGTCAGCGAGGCGACGGTGAAGTTCCACCTCAAGAACCTTTACGGAAAACTCGGCGTCAACAGCCGGGTCATGGCGATCACGGTCGCCCGCCAGCAGCGCCTGCTGCACTGACCGCGCGAACAAGTCATGCGAGCTGCTCGATCGGCGTATACGGTTCGTCGATGCGAAAGCCTTTCGGGCCGAACACTTCCAGCGCCTCGGGCGTGCGCATGATCGGCGGCACGGCGACCGACACGACAACCACGCGCTGGCCGTAACGCAGGTACTCCGTGGTGATCGGCTCGGCGGTCTCCGCCTCCATGATGCAGATCAGGTCCGGCACGATGGCGCGCACCTTGCCGTCGACGCGGGCGATGAGATTTTCGTTCTGGATCTGGATCTCCATCGTCCCACGCCATTCATCGACGCCCTCGATCTTGGCGTAGCCGAGCGCCCAGCCCATCTTGGTCTCGCGGCGCACGTCGACGACCTTGCCGCGCCAGATCACCCTTCCGTACGAATAGAGGGTCTCGGGCAGCATCTCGAGCAGGGTTTCGATCGGGTTCTTGTGGTTCTTCTTCGCCTCGCGCAGGCAGCGGCCGATCTTGACGCCGAGCGAAATCGTGTTCGGCACGGCGGTGCGCTTCACGTCGACGCCGCTCATCGCATATTCGGCGATATAGGCCGCCCCGCCCATGCGGATGGTGACGCCCCTCGACAGCCATTCGACAAACTTGTCGTCGCGCGCCTCGATCAGCGCGTTGTCGCCATATTCGTTGGTCACCACCATCGGCGAAGATCGCACGCCCAGCACGCTGAACGTCTCCATCTGCAATTCCGGGAAGGCGCGGCCCATTCCGTCGGCGTCGACGACCGGCAGGCCGGTCAGCGCGCCGACCACGAGCGGGATCGTCGAATTGATGCCGCCGCATTCGATCGGCATGGTCGCGAACGCCTTGCGGCCGAGATGCGCTTCGAGCTTGCGCAAAGAGGCCACCGCCTCTTCGCCGCTCGGGATCTTTTCGACCAGCACGGTCGGCGCGCCCATCATTGCGGTCGGAATCACCAGAGCGTCGTCGGCGACCTCGCTCGGATCGAGGATCGTGACGCTCTTGCCCGCATCGAGCGCCGCTTGCACCATCAAGCGGCCGATATAGGGATCGCCGCCGCCGCCCGTGCCGAGGAAGGCGGCGCCGACCGCGAGGTCTTTCAGGTCCTGCTCAGTGATTCGCCACATCGAATGCTTCTCATTGGATCAAGAGGTCGCCGACCGCCTTGACGCGAATGCGCGTGGCGTTGCCGGGAAGGTAGGCGAGCGGAACGTCCTCGACATCGACGATTTTCACCGAGGAGCGCTCTGCGCCGGCGGCGACGGCGCGTTCGGCCGCCTCGCGCTTGGCGATGTCGAGCACGGCGTCGCGGCTCGACCCCTCGACCGCGAAGACCCGATCGACTTCGCCGCCGACCTGCGCGACCGCCGCGCCGATCGCATTGGCGACCGAGGAGTGCGGCGGCCGAACCACTTCGGAGGCTGAGGGCAATTTCTCCGACACCAGGATAGCGCCGCCGCCGACGAGAATGACCGGCAATGGCGCGGCGCTCGTCTTCATGCGATCGACGGCCGTGTCGGCCATCCGGTGGATCGTCTCGAGCGCGGTCTTGATCACGCCCTTCGACAGATGCTTGACGCGCGAGCGGTCGCCGATGTCTTCGAGGCCGGCGGCGACGACGATGTCGGTCGTCGTCAGTTCGTCGCCGCCGAAGACCAGCGCCCGCTTGGTCAGCTCGTAGCCGACCGAATCGGGCCCGATGCGCGCGCCCTCGTCGCGCACCAGGCTGCCGCCGCCGAGGCCGATCGCCAGCACGTCGGGCATGCGGAAATTGGTGCGCACGCCGCCGATATCGACCGACACCGCCGCTTCGCGCGGAAAACCGTGCATCAACATGCCGACGTCCGACGTGGTGCCGCCGATATCGACCACCATCGCCTCTTTGAGCCCCGCCAGCAGCGCGGCGCCGCGCATCGAATTGGTCGGGCCGGACGCAAAAGTGAGGACCGGATAGCGCTCGACATGCTGCGGCGCCATCAGCGTGCCGTCGTTCTGACTGATGAAGAACGGCGCTTCGATCTTCAACTCTTCCAGGGCGCGGCGGAAGGACGAGACGACCGCGAACGCGAGATCGACCAGACAGGCGTTCATGATCGTGGCGTTCTCGCGCTCGAGAAAGCCGATGCGGCCGATCTCGTGCGACAGCGACAGGCGGATGCCGGGGACCTCCTCGGCGAGAATAGAGGCGGCGCGCTGCTCCATCTCGGCGGTCACCGGCGAGAAGACCGAGCTGATCGCCGCGGCGGTGACGTTCTTTCGCTTGATGTCCTGCGCCGCTTCGCGCAGGCCGCGTTCGTCGAGCGGCGCGATCTCGCGGCCGTCGAACTCGTTGCCGCCGCGCAGCATGTAGCGATGCCGCCCGACCGCCGCGGCGAGATCGGACGGCCAATCAGTCAAAGGCGGCAGCGAGCGGGTGGCGGGAAGGCCGAGCCGGACGGCGGCGACTTCGACCAGCCGGCGGCGCTCGACGATCGCGTTGGTGAAATGCGTCGTGCCGATCATCACTGCTTTGATCTCGCCGGCCGAAACTTTGGTCGCGGCGAGCAGCTCGCGCAGCACGGTCATGATGCCGGAGCCGACATCGGGCGTGGTCGGCGTCTTTCGCCAGCCGAGCACGTCGAGGCCGTCCATCAGAACGGCGTCCGTGTTCGTCCCTCCGACATCAATCCCGATACGCATTGCCTGACCGCCCCATCAAGATCCGAAAATTCGCTGTTGTCACCGCCGCCGTCACTCGATCGGCAGCGCCTCGGTACTTTCCGGCCGCCAGAAAATCGTGACGCTGCCGCCGACCTCGTACTGAGCCTTCTGCGCCTGGTTCTGCACCTCCGCGACGAGCGGCTGCCCGGCCGCGACGAGCTGATAGCGGATCAAGGCGCCCTGATAGACTTTCGCGTCGATCCGAGCCGGCAGGCGGACCATGCTGTCGTCGCCGCCATCGAGCAGGATGTTCTCCGGCCGGATGACGAGCTTGACCCTCTGCCCGGCAATCAGGCCGGAACGCGCCGGAGCAGCGATGGTGATCCCGTCGCCGAGCGCCAATCCGACCGACCCTCCCCTCGATTCCTTGACCGTCGCGTCGAGCAGATTGGAATGACCGATGAACGTCGTCACGAACAGATCGGCTGGACGCTCGTAGATTTCGGTCGGCGCGCCGATCTGCACGACGCGCGCCTTGTTCATGACGCCGATCCGATCGGACATCGTGAGCGCCTCGCTCTGGTCATGCGTCACATAGATCGTCGTGATGCCCAATTGCTTCTGCAGGCCCTTGATCCAAAACTTCATCTCTTCGCGCAGATTCTTGTCCAGCGCGCTCAACGGCTCGTCGAGCAACAGAATCCTCGGCTGGGTGACGAGGACCCGCGCCAAGGCCACCCGCTGTTGTTCGCCGCCGCTGAGCTCGCGTTGAAAGCGGCGTTCGTAACCGACTAGCCCGACCTGCTTCAGCGCTTCGCGCACGCGCCTTTCGATCGTCGCCTTGTCGACCTTCCGCATGCGCAAGCCGAAGGCGATGTTGTCGGCGACGTTCATATGCGGAAAGATCGCGTAGTTCTGGAATACGATGCCGATGTCGCGCTTCTCCGGCGGTTGATCGACGATGTCGCCGCCGTCGATCAGAATTTGGCCCTGGTCGGGCGTGACGAAACCCGCCACCATGCGCAGCGTCGTCGTCTTGCCGCAGCCGGAAGGGCCGAGGAGGGAGAAGAATTCGCCCGAGGCGATCTTGAGGTTGACGTCGGAAACCGCGATCGCGCCGTTATAGGCCTTGGTCAACCCGACAAGCTCGACGACAGCCAATTCCTCTCCCTCCTATGGCGCGCGATCGATGACTACGCCGCGAAGATGCTGTTGACCGTCTCCTCGACCTCGTCGGCGTGATCGAGATACTTTTGATAGTCCGGAATCCAGAAGCCCTTGATCGAATCGGCGGTGTTGGTGATGCCTTTCGCCGCCATTTTCGGCGTGACTTCGATGTTCTTGCAGGTCGGGCGCAGATAGAACAGGTCGGCGAACTTGCCGAAGACGTTCGGATCGAGCGTGCGATCCATCAGCGCGAAGGCGAGCTTCTTCTGCGTCGGCTCGGCATACTTGCTGATCGTCCGCGTCTGGGTGAGGAGCGGCTTCTTCTCCTCCCAAATATATTGGCTGACCTTCACGCCGCGATCCTCCATCGCCCACATTTCGCCGTCCCATTGGTTGCAGGCGACGACCTCGCCGCGCTCGAGCAGGGCTTGCATGTTGCCGGTGAAATCGCTCGTCTTGATCGGCGTCAGACGCTTCATGGCGTCGTAGCCGGCCTGGAAATCCCATTCATCCTTGCCGAAGACGGCGCAGGACGTGAGGAACAGCGTCATCTGGAGCTCGTTGACGGTCACGTACGTGCCGCGCTTGCCCGCCAGGGACGGCCGCCAGAAGTCTTTGAAGGCCTTGATCGGCGCGTCGATCAGATCGGTCCGGTAGCCGAACGTGTAGCGGCCATACGCCCAGGTTATTCCCAACCCGGTGGACTTGGCGAAATCCCAGAGATTGGCGGCGTTGGGGATGTTCGGCAGCACGTCGTCCAGCGGCAGATAGAAATCGCCGGCGCGCGCCGTCTGGTACATGTCCTTGAGATTCCAGTTGGCGATATCGCAGAACGGGTTCTTCGGCCCGCCCGCGGTGAATTTCGGGAACCAGGGGAAGCCGGAATCCCAGGAGATCTTGCAATTGAAATCCTTCTCGAAGTCGGGCAGCAGATACTTGCGAACCGATTCTTCCCAGAATCCGCCCCATTCGGCGATGCGCAAGGTCGCGCCGCCGGCGTCGAAAGGCTTGCCGTCCCAGGTTACGTCCTTCGACCAGGAATGATTGATGTTGAACACGCTGGCGGCCGCGGCCGCGCTCGCCGCGCCTTTGAGCACCGTGCGGCGGCTTAACTTCGTCCTCGGCTTCTCGTTCATGATCATGTCTCCCTCTCCAGAGTCCGTGATCTTCCATTCGCCGCTCAAGGAAGCCCTGTTCGCGCCTTTCGCCGATCACCAGCGCAAGCGGGTGTTCGCGACCAGCCTGCCCAGATTCACCAGCCGCGACGACAGAACCATGGACGCCACGACCAGGGCGATCGCGAAAATGCCGGCGGCCGCCGCCGTCGGCTCGAATTTGTAGCGCAACGATATGTACATCGCGTAGGGCAGGTTGGTCAGATTCGGCGTGCCGAGATAAAGCGACAGATCGAACTGGCCGAACGAAATGATGAAGGCGAAGATCGACCCGGCGCTCACCGCCGGCGCAATGATCCTGAGCGTGATCAGGCGGAAGGCCTGGAACGGACCCGCGCCGAGACTGCGCGCCGCCTCCTCCAGGGACAAGTCGAAGCCGACCAGCGACGCCGAGACCGTCGCCAGCACGAAAGGCGACGTGACCAGAACGTGGCCGATCAGCAGGCCCGAAGGTCCGCGCCAAGCCGATATCGGTCGTGACGTAGAAGACATACAGCGCCAGGCCGAGGACGAGGCCCGGCAGGACGATTGGCGACATGAACAGGCCGCGCATCGTGGCGGCCCCCTTGAACTTCGTCCGCGTCAAGTAGACGGCGGCCATCGTGCCCATGATCGTCGAGATGGCCATGGTGATCGCGGCGAGTTCGAGACTGAACAAATAGGCCGGAAAGAAAGTCGGCGATCGCAGGAAGTCGATCACCCAGCGCAGCGACAGGCCTTGCGGCGGGAAAGTCAGGTATTCGCCGGCGGTCAATCCCGCCAGGACGACGATCACGACCGGCAGCAGCAGGACCACCAGCGCCGCCCCGGCGCCGAGCCAGATGATCCAGTGAAAGCGAACCGGCCGGCTCACGTTCGCCCTCCGGTCAAACGCGCGCTGACGATCTGGTAGACGAACACCGCGCTGATATTGATCAGGAACAGGATGGTCGAGAGCGCCGCGCCGAATTGCCATTGCCCGCTATTGGAAATCCGCTCGAAAATATGGATCGGCAGCGTCCAGACTTTCCACCCGCCCATCAGCGCCGCGACCACGTAGCTGCTGCTGGCCAGAGCGAAGACGAGCAGCATGCCGGCGAGCAAGCCGGGCATGGTCAGCGGCAGCGTGATGTCGCGAAAAGCGCGCCAGCGCGACGCGCCCAAGCTGCGCGCCGCCTCCTCGAAGGAAGGATGAATGCTGCGGATGACCCCGATCAGCGACAGGACCATGAAGGGCAGCGTGATCTGCACCGTGCCGACGATCACGCCGAACGTGTTGTACATCAGCGGCAGCGGCTTTTCGAGATAATGCCAGCGGATCAACGTGCCGTTGATCAGGCCGTTGTCGCCAAGCAGCACCATCATGCCGTAAAGGCGGATCACCCCGTCGAGCTGCATCGAGGCGAGCACCAGGATCATCAGCAAGGTGTTCCAAGCTGGGCGCTCGATCTTTGCGATGACGAAGGCCAGCGGATAGCCGAGAATGGCGGCGACAATCGACGAAACGACGGAAATCTCGATCGTCAGCAAGGCCGAATTGTAGTACTGCGCAAGATGGAAGAAGCGCTGGAAATTCGTCAGCACGAACTCGCCGTGCGGCGCGACGCTGCCCGGCCTCGGCTTGTCGAACGCGTCGGCGAGCAGCGAGAGAACCGGCGCGAGGAAGAACAGCGCAAAGAACGCCGCCATCGGCGCGACGAGCAGCCAGAGGCGGTTGCGTCCCAGCCCCGGCGCGCCCCGCTGCGGCCGGCTTGCGACTTGCGCCGCCGCCGGCGCGATCGTCATGTCGGTCGCCAAAGGCTTCGGGGCTCCTACTCCGCCGCAACTCTGTTTTCGACGCCGAGGCCGATGCCGGCATAGCCGACCACTCTCTTGCTCGGCGGCGCCGGGTAGGCCCGCTTGCTATGGGCCAGGCGCGATCGCACCAAAGCCGCCGCGACGTTCACCGCGATCGGCACAGGATCGATCACCGGAACGTCCAGACCGTCGCTCAGCAAGCCGTCGCGAACCGCCTCGGCGCAGCCGAGCATGCCGGTGCAGCCGAAGATGATCACGTCGGCGTGGTCCTCGACGACGGCTTTTCTCGCCTGCGCGGTCAACGCGCGCTTCGTCGCCGCAAGGTCCTTCTCCAGCTCCAGAACGGGGATGTCGACCGACCGCGCCGACGCGAGCTTTCCCGTCATGCCGTAGATCGCCGCTTGCGTCTCGATCATCGGCAGAATGCGGCTCAGCACGGTGACGACGCTGAACTTATGGCCGATCGTCGCCGCCACGCTCATCGCGGTCTGCATCGGCCCGAGCACCGGAATCCTCACGCATTCGCGCGCGCCGTTGAGGCCGGGATCGCCCATGCAGTCGATCACCACGGCGTCGGCGCCTGCGCGCTCCGCTTCGATCGCCTTGGCGATCGTCCCGGGCTGGGCGAGCATGATCTCGTAATCGCATTCGATCGAGGCCGGGCCTGTTTCGATATTGACGAAATCGACCTCGACGCCGTCGGACGAAAGGCGCTTCGCATCCTCGGACGTACGGAACCCTTCGGTCGTGATCGGCGTGACGACGCGAACGTGAATGGGCATGCAAACCTCCCGGCTTCGAGCCCGCCATGGACAAACTGTCGCCCGCGCCGCCACCGGCTATAGCCGCGCCGCGTCCCGCGCCCTGCGAACAGCCGCCGCCATACCGACGATAAGCGCGGCCCGAGCCGGCTAAAAGTCCGCCGACGGATAGGAACGCCGCCGTTTGGGAGAGGCGCCGACGGAACCGAACGCTGGCGCCCTTATCCGATCGGATAGGTCGGCGCGAGAGGACTGGTTCTCCGAGAGGCGCCGGAATACAAGAATTAGGCGATGCGCCTTTTCATGCGTCGTCAACCGCCGAATTTTCGATCGCCCGGGCAAGGCGCGTTCGCTTCAGCCGCGATCTTCCCTTTCAGCGATCGATGTGGCTCAGTTGTGACGACTGGCGCGGGAGGAGCTCGATGAAAGCGATTGTGATCGACGGCCAGTTTGGACTCGACCATCTGAAACTTGTCGATCGGCCGGAGCCGAAGCCGCGGCGCGGCGAAGTGGTGATCCGCACGCGCGCCGTCTCGCTGAACTACCGCGACACCGACATGGTCGCCGGGACGTATCCCTATAAATTTCCGCTGCCGCTCGTGCCGACGTCGGACGGCGTCGGCGAGGTGGTCGCAATCGGCGAGGGCGTGACCCGCGCCAAGATCGGCGATCGCGTGATGGGCACGTTCTGGCAGAGCTGGCTCGGCGGCGATTTCGATCAGACCGAAAGCATCGGCCAGCTCGGCGGCGATCTCGACGGCATGCTCCAGGAATATGTCCGCCTCGATCAGCAAGGCTTGGTGCACGCGCCCGAGCACTTGAGCGACGAGGAGGCCTCGACTTTGCCCTGCGCCGCGCTGACCGCCTGGCAGGCGCTGGTCAGCGAGGGCCGTTTGAAGGCCGGCGAGACCGTGCTGGCGCAGGGAACCGGCGGCGTCTCGATCTTTGCGCTGCAATTCGCCGCCATGTTCGGCGCGCGTACGATCGTCACCTCGAGCAGCGACGCCAAGCTCGAACGTGCAAAGGGCCTCGGCGCGACGCATGGGATCAATTACGTCAAGACGCCGGTCTGGCATGCGGAAGTTCGCAGGCTCAATGGCGGGCGCGGAATCGACCATGTCGTCGAGGTCGGCGGGCCGGGCAGTTTCATGCAATCGCTGCAGGCGATCCGCATGGGCGGGCAGATCCACATGATCGGCTATGTCGGCAGCAAGCAGGGCGAAATGAACCCGCTGGAAATTCTCTATAAGCGCGCAATTGTGCGCGGCATTCCGATCGGCTCGCGCGAATCCTTCGATCACATGAACCGCGCCATCGCGCTGCACCGGATGCGGCCCGTCGTCGACCGCGTCTTTCCCTGGACCGAGGCCCGCGCCGCGCTCGAATACATGCGTGAAGGCAAGCATTTCGGCAAGATCGTGCTGAAGTTCTAGCCTAACATCCTCGGTCCCGGCGCCGCATGACTGGATTGCTTTGCTTCGCTCGCAGTGCGACGGACGGCTGCGCCTCCTGCACGACGGCGGATAAGGGAGATGAAGCAAGTACATCGAATATTGCTCGGCAGGTGGTCGACATGTCCCAGCGCGGCCGCGTGCAGTCTTTCGTCCGCGATCGAGCCGAGCAAGACCGCTCCTCGTCGTCGACGTGCAGACCGGCTTCGCCGCGCCCGGCGCGATCGCCGAAATTCGCGCCGCGCGCGAGGTCGTCCCCAACATCGACCGCCTCGCCTTCGGCTCAGTGTCATTCCCGCGCAAACGCTGGGCTGTCCGGGGAAAGGACTGCGCCTCGGTCCGGCGGTTTGGCTTGCTTTCAACACCGCGGCGCCACGCCGCCCGATCGCCGTCAACCCGCCATGGCGCCACAAATGTACACGCGAAACGATATCCGCCCGCGCGGCGCCATGGCGGGTGCTTCGCTTGCGCTCCGCCCCTTTGGGTGACGGCGACCGCTCGGCGTGGCTATTGGCGACCAAGAGGTTTTGCTGCCGAAACCGGCCGTTCGGCCGTTTCGGTCAGCAAAACGGCTTGGTTGCAAAAGGCCATCGAGGCGGGCGGGGGTCAAGGCTCGCGAAGCGGAGCGGAGCGACCGGCGAAGCCGGCTTGGCCCTGAGGCGCGCCCGCCTCGATGGCACCGCGGTGTTTGGGATTTGCTTTCTTGAGCGTGCTCGTTTCTGAGTCTCGCTCGTCGGAAGCCCGCGAATAAACTCGCGCGGCGCTCCTCTGGATTCCCGCTTGCGCGGGAATGACACGGGGCGGCCGGTACGACAAAGCGGAGGGAGAAGCGGATGGCTCTGCGCAAGCGCGATACCCGGCGTGTTGTCCGCGGCAAGGTCACGGCTGCGCCAGCCTCGCGGCGCCCCGACCCTGGCCCGCCGCGCGACTTTCTCGGCTACGGCGCCGACCCGCCGCACGCGCGCTGGCCGGGCGACGCGCGGATCGCCGTCAATTTCAATCTCAATGTCGAGGCCGGCGGCGAGCATTCGATCTTGGAGGGCGACGCGCATTCGGAGGACCTGCTCACCGATATCGGCTTTCCAGCTTATGCCGGCCGGCGTAGCCCGCTGGTCGAATCGGTCTTCGAATACGGGCCGCGCGTCGGCTGCTGGCGGCTGCTGCGCATCTTCAAGCGTTTCGGCGTGAAAATCAGCGTGCTCGGCGTCGCCCGCGGCTTGGAGATGTGCCCCGAACTGACGCGCGCCTTCATCGAAGACGGACACGAGATCGTCAGCCATGGCTGGCGCTGGCTCGATTATCACCAGATGAAGGAAGACGAGGAGCGCGAGCATATCAAGCGCGCCGTCGCCGCGATCAAGAAGTTGACCGGCGCGCCTCCCGTCGGCTGGTTCAACGGCCGGCCGAGCGTCAATACGCGCCGGCTCCTGGTCGAGCATGGCGGCTTCTGGTACGACCGCGACTATCTCGGCGACGAGCTGCCCTTCTGGGTTCGCGTGGGCGATCACGATCACCTCGTCATCCCCTATTCGCTCGAAACCAACGACAACCGTTTCGACCGCAACACCGGCTTCAGCACCGCCGACGAATTCGCCCGATACATGATCGATTGCTTCGATTTGCTCTACGAGGAAGGCGCCGAGCGGCCGAAGATCATGAGCGTGGCGCTGCATGACCGGCTGATCGGCCGGCCAGGCAAGGCGGCGGGGCTGATCAAGTTCCTCGACTATGCGGCGAAACGCGACCGCGTCTGGTTCTGCACCGGCCGCGACATCGCCGAGCATTGGCGCAAGGCGCATCCGCCGTCGCGCCGCGACAACGCCGGCGACCCGCAATAGTTCCCGCCGCCGGTTGCAACGCATTGATCCATCGGTGTGATTCGCCATGGACGGGTCTCAGCCGCGAACTATTTCTGTCCAAAAGCCGCAATCCGATGTATGATCCGCCTTTGAAAGAATTGCGTATGGCTCGTATCGCCATGAACGTCCTTGCAAGAAGCGAAGCGACAAGGCGATCCAGGAGCCTCGACGACTCCTGGACGGCTTCGCTTTGCTCGCATGACGTAGAGGTGCGCCTGAAGACAACTTGCTCCAGGAGCGGCGTCGAAGTGAATTTTTTTCCAAATTTTTTGCACGCTAACCCATTGAAAAGTCCCGATTCGCGGAAATATGGATTTGGAAAAATTTGGCGAGAGAGACGTACGAGAGGTCGGCGCGGGACGCAGCCGAATTAGACGAATGGCGGCGCGTTCTGCCGAGGTCCGGACCGGACGGCCGCGTCGTGTCCGACTAAGACGGAGAGGTCGCGCGTCATGCTGACCGCGCCCAAGACCGGCTCGTCTCGTCCGGCGCGCGCATTCCCGGCTTTGTCGGCGCGCTCGACAAGGCGGCCAAGCGATTGCTCGAGGTCGTACCTTCGAGCGATCGAGTACGGTCAGGGGAACCAGCGCGCCGAGAAACGGCGCATACGACCCGGAGAGGGCGAACTTGACTGTGTGAGGATTGATCGCCGTAATGCTGGCGACTTGCTCGGCGAACTGAGCGAGCGCGTGCAACGCCCGCTGCGGTCATCATACGACGCGCGCGCGGAACGTAAAGCCGGCGATTGGGCGAGAGGGCGCGCCCCCTATTCCGTCAGCCGCGCATAGGCGGCGGCGAGCGACAGGATGATGGCGCCGTAGAGGATCTGCTTGAGCGGCTCGGCGACGTCGAGCAGCGTCAAGAGGCTGGTAAGCGCGGTCAAGATCAGCGCGCCGACAATCGTGCCGGAATAGCCGCCGCGCCCGCCGAAGATCGAGGTGCCGCCGATGATCACGCAAGCGACGGAGGGCAGCAAATAGGAATCGGCGAGGCTGAGATCGGCCGCGTTGGTCCCGCCGACAAGGACGAGGCCGGCGATCGCGGCGAATAGGGCGCAGAGCAAATAGTCGACGAACAGAACCCGCCAGACGCGAATGCCGGCAAGGTGACAGGCTTCGCGGTTGTCGCCGACCGCGAAGATCAGGCGGCCGAAGCCGGTTCGATTGAGGCCATAGAGCATGAGCGCGCCGACCGCGATCCAGAGAAACAGGTCGACCGGGACCAGGCTGAAAATCTTGCCGGCGCCGAGCGTTTGGATGATCGCCGGCACATGCGGCTGGCTCGCCAGCATTTGCTGGCTGTAGACGATCATCGCGCCGCCGGTCATCAGGCCGGTGCCGAGCGTCATGATCAGCGGCTGGACGCGCAACAGCGCGACGCCGACGCCGTTGACCGCGCCGACGACGAGGCCGAGCGCCAGCGCCAACGCGATCGCGGAGAAATCGCCTGACGAGGCGTTGGTCGCGAGAAGATAAGCCGCGCCGGTGGCGACGCTGGCGACGGAAAGATCGATGCCGCCGGTGAGCATGACCAGGGTCTGGCCCGCGCCCATGATCGCGAGCGGCGCGGCGAAGAGCAGCGCGTTCGACGCCCAGAGCGGCGTCACCGTGCCCGGCCGCACCAGTTCGATGCCGATGAGAAAGAGCGCCAGCAGCAGAATCAGCGCGACGATCGTCCTCGCTTTCAGGAATTGCAGAACCGCGCTCATTTGCGCTCCTGCATGAAAGTGACGAAGCCGCCGATCATCACCACGACGACGATCAGCGTTCCCTGGATCACCTGGCCGTAATTCGGATCGATGCCGAGGAACACCAGATCCATCGGAATCAGCGTCAGCAAGAGCGCGGCGATGACCGGACCGACCATGCCGCCGCGACCGCCGGCCAGGCTGACGCCGCCGATCACCGCGGCGGCGACGCTGCTTAGCGTATAGTACGTGCCGGCGAGCGGCGCGCCGATCCCGGTCGTCATGGTCAGCGCCAGGCCGCCGGCCGCGCAAGCGATTCCGCCGAACGTATAAGCGAGGGTTCGGGCGACGCGGATGTCGACGCCGCTGCGAAACGCCGCGACCGGATCGCTTCCCGACGCATAGAGCAAGAGACCGATGCGGCTGAGCTTGATCGGCAGCCAAATCGCCGCAATGACGACGATCATGACGATCAGCGCGTTGGGCAGCCAGGCGGAGACGTCCGCGCCCGCCGCGATGTTGAGGAACGCCGCCGGCGCGCCGCCGCCGGGCCGCTCGAGAATGAGCAACGCCACGCCGCCCCAAATGAAGCCCGTGGTCAGGGTCACGACCACGTCGGGAATGCGCGAGATCGCGACCGTGAGGCCGTTGATCGCGCCCTGCGCGGCGCCGAGGATGAGGATCAACACGGCGATGCCGAGCGACGCGCCGAACGAGGCGTGCTGCATCAAGCTGGCGGCGAGCACGTTCGAGACGGCGATCAGCGATCCGACCGAAAGGTCGATGCCGCCGCTGATCACGACGATCGTCTGGGCCGCCGCGGCCATGGCCAGCGGCAATGCGCCGAGCGCCAGCGATTGGACGTCGAACGAACCGAAATCGGGATGGATCAGCGCCGTCGCCAGAATACAGGCGACGAACAGGGCCGGCATGCCGAGCAGGCGCGTGCGCCGGCTGACGAACCGAACGAGGCCGCCCGAATCCGCCGCGCTGACGTCGGTCACGCCGTCGCCTCCGCGTCGGCGGCGATCAGGCCGTGGGCGGCGCGCAACAGCCGCGCCTCGTCCGCATCGTCGGCGGGCATTTCCCCGGAAATGCGGCCGCCGAACAGCACGATCGCGCGGTCGCAGGCGAGCCGGATCTCCGGCAATTCCGAGGTGAAGAGCAGCACTGAGGCGCCTTGCTGCGCCACTTCGCGCAGCAGCGAATAGATCTGCCGCTTCGTGCCGACATCGATGCCGCGAGTCGGATCGAAGCAGAGGAGGACGCGGAAGCCGGCGGCGAGCCAGCGCGCGATCGCCACTTTCTGCTGATTGCCGCCGCTGAGCCGTTTGAGCTCCGACGAGGCGCGCGTGTCGATCTGCAAGCGGCGGACCGCCTCCTCGACCCGTCGGCGCTCGTCCTTCATCGCGATCGGCCCCCAATTCTTCAGCCGACCGAAAATCGGCAAGGCGACGTTTTCGCGGATCGGGCGCTGCGGCAACAGCGCTTGCAAGCGATTAGCCGGCACCAGAACCAAACCGGCGCGCACCGCGTCGGCGGGATGGCGAAAGCGCAGCGGCTTGCCGTCCGCCGCTATTTCGCCCGCGTCCGGGCGGCGCACGCCGGCAATGCAGTCGAAGAGCTCTTCTTGCCCCTGCCCTTCCAGCGCGGCGACGCCGAGGACTTCTCCAGGCCGCACCGCGAACGAGACGCCGCGCAGGCCGTGACCGCAGGCGAGGTCCCTGACTTCGAGCGCGGGCGCGGCCGCGCTCGCCGTCTGCTTCGCACGCGCCGCGCCGGAGACCGCCGCCTTCGCGACTTCGGTCCCGAGCATCATGTTGACGATCTTTTCTTCGGCGCCTTGCGTCGCCGTCACGCCGACCGTGACGCCGTCGCGCAGCACGGTCGCGCGGTCGCACAAAGCCGCGACCTCGGCCATGCGGTGAGAAATGAAGATGATGCTGGCGCCGCGCTTGCGCCAGTCGCGGACGACGGCGAAGACGCGCTCGGCGAGGTCGATCGGCAGGGCGGCGGTGATCTCGTCGAGCAGCAGGATGCGCGGATTGGAGGCGAGGGCGCGCGACAGGTCGATCAGTCGCAGCGTGGCGAAGTCGATCTCGCGCGCCGCGCGAGAAAGGTCGACGCGCTCGACGCCGAGGCTGCGCATCGCCGTTCTGACCGCGTCGAGCCCGACGCGGGCGAGGCGCATGTTCTGCGCGACCGTCAGATCGGGAACGATGGCGGGATCCTGGTAGACCGAAACGATGCCGGCTTGGCGCGCTTCGGCCGGCGAGCGAAACACTTTGCGCTCGCCGCCAATCAGGATGTCGCCGGAATCGGCGGGAAAGACGCCGGTGATGATCTTGACCAGCGTGCTCTTGCCGGCGCCGTTCGCGCCCATCAGCGCGTGGACCTCGCCGGCTCGCACCTTGAGATCGGCCGAGCGCAGCGCGACGACGGAGTCGAAGCGTTTGGCGACGCCGCGAATGTCGAGAATCGAGTCTTGTTCGGCTGCCATGAATTAGGCTCAAAAAGGCCGGCGGTTTCGCCGCCGGCCCTTCAGACGAGATCATATCCGGAAGGCGAGGATCAAGGACCTTTGCAGGCCAGAATCTGCTCCATCGTGTAATGCGTATAAGGCGGGACGTTGATCGCGACGCTGTAGAAAGGATCGAGCTTCTGATTGTAAGCTTTCTTCAGCTCGTCCATGCCCGCTTCGCTCGTATTGTCCCAAACGGTCGGCGTGATCTTCACGACGTGCGGATGCTCCTTTTTCTGGAGCACGTCGAGGGCGAGGCCGAGTCCGGCGCCGCCGACCGCAGGCGGATTGCTGACCGCGGCGCCCGTCAAGCCTTTGTCCTTGAGATTGATCAGCTGGCCGATGAAGCCGTTATTGTCGGCGCCGACAACCGGCACGAACGGCTTGCCCGCCGTCTGATAGGCGTCGACGACCGTCGAATCGATGCCCGAAGTCCAAACGCCGTCGATCTGCTTGCCCGAGGCGAGGAGGTCCTTGGTCGCTTGCGCGGTCTTGTTCAACGCCCAGCCGGTGAAGATCGAGGTCACGTGGATGTTTGGATAGTTCTTGAGCACCTCGTCGAAGCCCTGATGGCGATCGGCGTCGGCCGGCACGCCGTCAATGCCGCGCATCTCGACCACCTCGCCCTTGCCGCCGAGCTTGTCGAAGAGCCATTTGGCGCCGAGCTTTGCGTAGTCGACCTGGTCGTTGGTCAGAACATAAGCCTCGGGCGCGGAGACCGCCTGATCGACCGCGACAACGACGATGCCCTTGTCCGCCGCCTGCTTGATGATCGGATTCAAGGCTTCCCGATCGGACGGATTGATGATGATCGCATTGGCGCCGGCCGAGATGAGATTGCGAATGTCCGCGATCTGCTCGGACGGACCGCCATTTCGATTGGCGACGATCACTTTCGAGACGAGGCCCGACGCTTCAGCCTCGGCCTTGATCGAGCAGATCATTTCTTCGCGCCAGCCATTGCCGATCAGCGTGTTCGACACGCCGACAATGTACTTGCCGGCTGCCGACGCGGTCCCTCCCGCCGCGGCCGCCAAGGCCAAGGCGGCGACAGCCGCCATGAGATGCTTTCTTGCCATTACCTTCCTCCCGGGTCATGCGCGCCCCGGACGTCCCTCGGGCGACGCGATTGCAGCAACTTTCTACGTTAAGCGCGCGGAAGTCCAGGCGCCGTTTTTCCGGCTCGACGCCACCGCGGCTTCGATGAAGGCAAGGCCGCGAGCGCCGTCGACGACGTCGGGCGTCGCCGCCAGGGCGGCGGGATCGGGCGCGCGCCCTGCCCTGCGCGCCGCGATCAGCTCCGCCGCGTCGCGATAGAGATTGGCGAAACCTTCGACATAGCCTTCAGGATGGCCGGCCGGCATGCGCGAGCCGCGCCTGGCTTCGGCGGTATTCGCCGGACCGCCGCGTTGGAGAATCCGGGTCGGCTCGCCATAGGGCGTGAAGCGGAGGAATTCCGGCGTTTCCCCAGCCCATTCGAGCCCGGCCTTCGTTCCGAAGACCTTCAGGCTGAGATTGTTCAAATTGCCGACGGCGACTTGACTGGCCGTCAAAACGCCGCGGGCGCCGCCGGCGAAACGCATCAGAACGTGCGCGTTGTCGTCGAGCCGCCGGCCGGGGACGAAGGTCGTCAAATCCGCCGAGACTTCGTCGAGCTCCAGCCCGCTGACGAAAAGCGCGAGATTATGGGCGTGGACGCCGATATCGGCGAGGCAGGCGGACGCGCCGGCGCGGGCGGGATCGGTGCGCCATTCCGCCTGTTTCTGACCTTCGGCTTCGATCGGCTCCGTCAGCCAATCTTGAATATAGGCGGCGTGAACGACGCGGATGTCGCCGATCTCGCCGGCTTTGATCATCTCGCGCGCCTGCCGCACCATTGGATAGCCGGTATTGTTCAGCGTAACGGCGAAGATCAGATTTTTGGCGCGCGTCAGAGCGATCAGCTCCTTCGCCTTGTCCAGCGTGGTGGCGAGCGGCTTATCGCAGATGACGTCGATTCCCGCGTCGAGGAACGCTTTCGCGACCGGATGATGCAAATGGTTGGGCGTGACGATGACGACGGCTTCGATCCCGTCCGGCCGCGCCGCCTCGCGCGCCGCCATGTCGCGGTAATCCGCATAGATGCGATCGGCGTTGAGGCCGAGATCGAGGCCGGAGAGGCGAGCATTTTCCGGATCGGCGGAGAGCGCGCCGGCCGCGAGTTCGATCCGATCGTCGAGCCGGGCGGCCATGCGATGTACGGCGCCGATAAAGGCGGCGCGACCGCCGCCGACCATGCCGATCCTGAGCTTTCTCGCTCCGCCGCCATCCGCGGTCGCGTAGACCATCGGATCAGTCCTTGACGCCGAGCAAAGCGAGATTGGTCGCCCGGTCGGCGCCGGTGGCGGCGAAATCGTCGAAGACGCGATCGGTCACTTCGATGATGTGATCGGCGATGAACGCAGCGCCTTTCCGCGCCGCGGCTTCCGGATGCTGCAGGCAGCATTCCCATTCATAGACGGCCCAGCCGGCGAAATCGTACGCGGCGAGCTTCGAGAACACGGCCTTGAAATTCACCTGGCCGTCGCCAAGCGAGCGGTCGCGCCCGGCGCGCTCGAGCCAGCCTTTATAGCCGCCATAGACGCCTTGCTTGGCTGTCGGATTGAACTCGGCGTCCTTGACGTGAAACATCTTGATCCGGTCGTGGTACAAATCGATGAAGCCGAGATAGTCCATACCCTGCTTGATGAAATGGCTGGCGTCATAGTTGATGTGACAACGCTTGTGGCCGCCGACCGCGTCCAGGAACATGTCGAACGTGTCGCCGTCGAAAACGTCCTCGGTCGGATGAATTTCGTAGCAGAGGTCGACGCCGTTCTCGTCGTAGAGGTCGAGGATCGGCTTCCACCGCCGCGCCTGCTCGGCGAAGCATTCTTCGATCAACCCGGCCGGCCGCTGCGGATAGGGATAGAAATAGGGCCAAGCAAGCGAGCCGGTGAAGGTGACGTGCTCGGTCAGGCCTAAACGGCGCGAGACTTTGGCCGCCCTGCGGACTTGCTCGGCGGCCCAGAGGCGACGCTTCTCGGGAGCGCCGCGGACCGCCGGCGGGCACTGGCCGTCGAACAGCGCGTCATAGGCCGGATGAACCGAGACCATCTGGCCCTGGAAATGAGTCGACAATTCGCTGATCGTAACGCCGATATCGGCGAGCTTGCCCTTGATCTCGTCGCAATAGGTCTCGCTCTCATAGGCGCGATCAAGATCGAAAAATCGCTTGTCCCAGGTGGGGATTTGGACCGCCTTATAGCCATAATCCTTGGCCCAGCGCGCAATCCCTTCAAGCGTGTTGTGCGGCGGCGTATCCTGCGCGAATTGCGCGAGAAACAGACCCGGGCCTTTGATGGTCCGCATGGCGCTTCCTCGTCCGCGCCGTTCGGCGCGACTTCCGGCGGTGAAAAAATCCAGCTATTTTGGTCAATAATCGCAAGAATTTTCCAATTGTCAATTTTTGCCGAGCCGACAGGCCGCCGGATGCCGAAAGCGCCGCGGCGGCGGCTCTAGTCCAGCTTCTGGCGTGACGACGGTCGGACGAAGGGACCCGCGAACGACCCGCCGCTGCGAAGAAAATTTCCTGAATTTGACATTTGGAATATTTTCTCCACTATTGCCGAAGGTACAAAAACGGCGGTTAGGGATGGAAGCGCGATTGGACGGGCGCGTCGTCCTCGTCACCGGCGCGACCCAGGGCGTTGGCCGCGCCATCGCCGCGGCTGCTGCGCGCGCCGGAGCCGCCGGCCTCCTCTTGACGGGGCGCGACGCGCGGCGCGGCGCCGAAGCCGCAGCCGAGATTGCGGCGCTCGGCGCGCCGGCGCATTTCCATGCCGCCGAGCTCGACGAGCCTGACGCGCCGGCGCAGATCGTCGCCGCCGCGCTCGAACGGTTCGGACGGATTGACGCGCTGGTCAACGCCGCCGCGCTGACCGATCGCGGCGCGGTCGCCAACGCCTCGATCGAACTTTGGGACAAGCTCTACGCGGTCAACGCGCGGGCGCCGTTCTTTCTCATGCAGGGCGTGATCAACCACTTGCGCGAACGCGGCGCGCCGGGCGCGATCGTCAACATCCTGTCGATCAACGCTCATGGAGGCACGCCGGCGCTCGCCGTTTACGCGTCGACCAAAGCGGCGCTGGCCCTGCTGACCAAGAACGCCGCCTACGCGCATCGCTTCGACCGCATTCGCGTCAATGGGATCAATGTCGGCTGGACCGACACGCCGGGCGAAAGGAAAATGCAAGCGGTGACGCTCGGCCTCGGCGAAGGCTGGCTCGCCGCGGCCAACGCCGCGCAGCCGACGGGCAGGCTTCTGCAGCCTGAGGACGTCGCCCGCCTCGCCCTGTTCCTGCTCAGCGATCTGTCGTCGCCGATGACCGGCGCGCTGATCGATCAGGATCAGACGAACGTGATCGGCGTCAGGGACTGAACGCGATGGAGCGCCTTTCCCGACACGCGCTTGCTCGCCTGAACCCGACCATTCGCCGCCCGCAATACGATCGCGAGCGCCTTGCGATCGGCATGGCCCATATCGGCGTCGGCGCCTTTCATCGCTGCCACCAGGCGGAGTTCACCGACGATGCGCTCGAAGCGCATTTCGGGCCCTGGGGCGTGGTCGGAATCAACCTGCGTCCGCCGCGCGTCGCCGAACTGCTCGCGCCGCAGGACGGCCTCTTCACGCGTACTTTGCGACAAGGCGAGCAGGCGGAGACTCGCGTGATCGGCTCGATCCGCAGGGTCATTGACGTCGAGGATGCGCAGTCGGCGGAAGCCGCCGTCGCGGCTTTGGCTTCGCCTGCCGTCCGCGTCGTAACGATGACGGTGACGGAGAAAGGCTATTGCCACGTCCCCGCCACTGGCGCGCTGGATTGGAGCAACGCCGAACTTCGCCGCGATCGCGACGGCGGCGCGCCGCCGGCGACGGTTTTCGGTTTGTTGACGCGGGCCTTCGAACGGCGGCGGGCGACCGGCGGGCCGGGCCTCACGGCGATCAGTTGCGACAACCTGCCGTCGAACGGCGCGCTGCTCCGCCGGACGCTCGCCGAATTCATCGGCGCCAGCGCGCCGGCTCTGTCGACCTGGATCGAGGCGCACGTCGCTTTCCCCTCGACCATGGTCGATCGTATCGCGCCTGCGCCGACCCAGGCTGACATTTCTTACGCTTCCGACGTGATCGGCGCGCGCGATGAAGCCGCAGTCGTCGGCGAGCCGTTTCGGCAATGGACGATCGAATATTCATTCCAACACGAGCCGCCGCCTTGGGATCGCGCTGGCGCGCAATTCGTCGCCGACGTCAAGCCGTACGAACTGATCAAGATGCGCGTCCTGAACGCCGCGCAATCGACCCTCTCGCATCTCGGCGCGATTGTCGGCCTGACTTACAGTTTCGAAGCGGCGAGCGATCCCGTGCTTTCGGCGCTGGCGCGACGCATGCTGGCGACCGAGACCGCGTCGACGCTGCCGGATGTTCCGGGCATGGCGACGCCCGGCTACATCGACGCCTCCCTCGGCCGCATCGCCAATTCCGCGATTCGCCATCGCTGCCATCAGATCGGGACTGACGGCTCGCAGAAAATCGTCCAGCGCCTGATCAATCCGCTGTGCGAGCGACTTGCCGCCGGCCATCCGCCCGGTCTGTTGGCCCTGGCCGTCGCAAGTTGGCTGGCCTATGGCCTCTGCGGCGCGCGCCGTTTCGGCGCGCGCTGGCGCCCGGACGATCCATGGGCGGACCGCGTCATCGCGATCGGCGAGGAGGCCGGCGGCGACTTCAACGCGCTCGCCAAAGGCTTGCTCGGCCTTGACGCGATTTTCGGAGCGGATCTCGCTCGTTCGCCCGCTGCGGACGCAATCGCCGCGCATCTCGCGGGCCTTCTATCGGCCGATCCGCGCCTGTATCTTGCCAAGCGCCTGAGCCATGGCTGAAGGAGGCGGCCCGCCCATGGCCGAGATCGCCCCGACTCTCGACAAGAAACGCGATCGCGCCGCGCTCGGCTATTCGCGGCCGGAAAGCTACGAAGAGCTGCGCGCCGTGCTCTCCTCCGGGACAATGCGGCTGCCGACGAAACTGCGCCAGGTCGCGATTTATTTGTGGCAGCATCCGACCGTGGTCGCGCTGGGCAACGTCACCCAGGTCGCGCAGCAAGCCGGCGTCCAGCCTTCGACTCTGGTGCGCTTCGCCCAGACTTTCGGCTATTCCGGTTTTTCCGACTTGCAGGAAGTCTTCAAATCGTACCTCAGCGGCGGTTGGCGCGCCAAGGGCGTGGAGGACGGCGAGAGCGGCGGCGAAGCAGCGCGGCTCGTCGACGGCTTCGTCAGATCGTCCGCCGCATCATTGTCGAACGTCCGCGACAGGCTCGATATAGCCGGCTTCGAGGCGATCGCCGCAGCTTTGGCCCAAGCGGCGATCATCTACGTTATCGGCTCGAAGCGCGCTTTCACCGTATCGAGTTACGTTTCGCTCGCTCTATCGAAACTCGGCGTCCGCAACATCGCGGTCGACAATGTCGGCGCCGCCGCGTTCGAGCATTTGCGCTGCGCGACGGAAGTCGACGCCGTTTTGGCGATCAGCTTCACGCCTTATAATTCGATCACGCCGGAGCTCGCCGCCTCGGCGTCCGAGCGCGGCGTGCCGGTGGTCTCGATCACCGACAGCGCGTTCAGCCCGCTGGTTCCGTTGTCGAAGGCCTATATCGAAGTCGTGGAAGAGGACTTTTCGGGTTTCAAGACGCTGGCCGCCACCTTGTCCGTTGCGATGGCGCTGGTGCTGAGAATCGCTCAATTGCGCGGCGGCGAATCCGCCGACGCTCGTCGCGGCAAAGCCGCGTCAGGCGGCAGATCGCGTAAAAAGGAAAACGGACAGAAAAGCCGAGCCGCCGCTTAAGATTTGCGGATTCGGCGCGGGTGCGAATAAGGGAGAGAGGCGCAATGAGGACGTGGCGCGTCGTCGGCATCAGCTTCGAACACATGCATATGGGCGATCTTCTTCGCCAGGTCCATGAGCATCCGAACGCCGAAATCGCCGGAATCTGCGATCCCCAGCCCGAACGCATGGCGGCCGCCGTCGCAAGCTTCGCGATCAGTCCCGATCGTGTCTTCACCGATATCCGCGCCTGCATCGAGGCGACCAAGCCCGATCTCGCCGTCCTTTGCCCTGCGACGGCGCGCCACGCCGAAGTCGCCGAAATTGTCGCGACGCTCGGCGTCGACATGCTGATCGAGAAACCCTTCGCCGCCTCGCTTGCGGACGCCGACCGGATTCTCGCCGCCGTCAAGAAAGCCGGCGTGCGCCTGGCGATCAATTGGCCGCTGCGCTGGTATCCGCCGCATGTCGCCGCCAAGCGGCTGATCGACGAGGGCGCGATCGGCAAGGCGATCGAGGTCCATTTCTACGACGGCAATCGCGGGCCGCTATATCATCTCGCCGACAAGGTCGAGGTAAGCGAGGAAGAGGTGCAGAGCAAGAAACCATCGTCCTGGTGGTACAAAAAGGCGTTCGGCGGCGGCAGCTTGCTCGACTATCTCGGCTACGGCGCGACGCTCGGCACTTGGTACATGAACGGCGAAGCGCCGATCGAAGTGACGTCCGTCGTCGATCAACCCCCAGGGTTGGAAGTCGACGAGCATTCGATCACCATTTGCAGATATGCGACCGGCCTTTCGAAAATGGAGACGCGATGGGGCACGTTTACCGACCCCTGGACCCTCCAGCCGCAGCCGAAATGCGGCTTCGTCATCGTCGGAACAGACGGCACGATTTCGAGCTACGATTACGAGCCGCATATCGGCGTCCAGACCCGCGCCCGGAAGGAGATCCATTACCTTCCTGCGGATGCGCTCGAAGCCCCTTTCCGCGGGCCGATCGAATATGTGCTTTACTGCAAGGAGACCGGAAAGCCGTTCGAAGGCCCGCTCGACCCGGCCTTGTGCCGCACGGCTCAGCGGATCGTCGACACAGCCGCGTTATCCGCCCAAGAGCGCCGAACCTTGCCGCTCTTGCCATGAGCGAAACGCTTCCCGATCCCGCCGAGCGGGACTACGCGCTGGTCGGCAAGAAGGCCGCCGAAATCGCCGCGCCTGACCTGCCCTACCGGCCCCCCATGCCCAAAGATCGTACGGTCGGCGTCGGCCTTGTCGGCGCCGGCGGCATCAGCGCCGCTCATCTCGACGCCTATCGCAAATACGGATTGAACGTCGTCGCGATCGCATCGCGCGACGTTAGGCGCGCCAAAGCGCGGCGCGACGCCTATTTTCCGGACGCTCTCGCCACCGACGACGTCGAACGTTTGTTGCGCGATCCAACGATCAAGGCGCTCGACATCACGACGCATCCCGAGCCTCGCATCGAATTGATGCGCCGCGCCATCGCCGCGGGCAAACACGTCTTGTCGCAAAAGCCGTTCGTCGTCGATGTCTCGGTCGGGGCGGCGCTGGCCGAGGAGGCCGAGCGGAAGGGCGTTAAGCTCGCGGTCAATCAGAACGGCCGCTGGGCGCCGCATCTCGCCTATATGCGCGAAGCGGTCCGGGCCGGCTTGATCGGCGACGTCATCGGCGCGCATGTCGCCATCCATTGGAGCCATGGCTGGATCGCCGGCACGCCGTTCGACCTGATTGATGACGTCATCCTGTGGGATTTCGGCATTCACTGGTTCGACTTTCTGGTCAGCGTGATCGGCGAAAGGGCGACCAGCGTCATTGCGACGCGCGCCTATGCGAGCGGCCAGACGGCGCGGCCGCCGCTCCTGGCCGAGGCGCTCGTCGCCTTCCCCGGCGGACAGGCTTCGCTGGTTTTCGACGGCGACACGAAATTCGGCGCTCTCGACGCCACGATTGTCGTCGGCTCGGCGGGTTCGGTCTCCAGCGCCGGCCCCAATCTCGGCGAACAATCGGTCGTCCTCGCCACCGCGGCCGGGATTGCGCGCCCGCTCCTGACGGGGACTTGGTTCAACGACGGCTTCGCCGGGGCGATGGGCGAATTGCTCTGCGCGATCGAAGAGGATCGCGAGCCGCTCAATTCGGCGCGCGGCAATCTCGCCTCTATCCGGCTGTGCCAGGCCGCGATCCGCTCCGCGCACGAGGAGAAGCGAATCCTTCTGACGTGACGACAATCCTCTTCGAACTCGGCGCGCCGCTTCAAAAAGCTGGCCACTTCGCCGAAACGCGGGCGGTTCATCGGCTGTTCACCGACTCTATGCTTCAGTAATCCGCGTCGTAAGCGGACCTATGTCGGTCGATACCTGCAAGGTGCGCGTCATTTCCTCGAACTGCCCCCGTGAGAGCAGCCCGATGGCGACCTACAAGCTGATCTACGACCAAGAAGCCGATCCGCCCGCGAGGGAAATCGTCGGAGATTTCCTCAATCCGGAGGCCGCGTTGGCGGCGCTCAACGCGTCTGACTCCGATTCAAAATTCGGCGGAAGAAAATTCGAATTTTATCGGGACGATCTCGAAGTCACCGGCTGGTCGCTCATCAGCACCATCGGCGAAACCTATCAACTCAGAGTGAGTTAGGCCCCTCACAGAAACGGCGCTTCGTCAGCGCCGGTCCGTTTAGCTGAATTGCGCGCTGCGCGGGGGCGACGAACACCGCTCGATCGCCGCTTTGGCCATGAGCGCGGGATCGGCAATTCCCCGAGCAGCAGCGGCTAGAAGCGCCGCCGCGATCCGAGATTGCAGCGCGATCGACGTTCCCAGCTGCGGATGTTGCGCCGTTACGGCGCGCCAAGCGGTCGCAAACGCTTGACTGAGCACAGGCTCCTCGCGGGCGTTGAACATATTGGGATCGGACATGCGGAGCGCCTCCCGCCAACCTCTAATTCCACAAAAGCCCCAAACAACGCCGACCGCCGGCTGTTGGTTCCCGCGACGGCCGGCGACCCGCAGCGAATCTTGCCCGAGCTTCGCCGTGTTCCGGACGAGCTTTGGCCGGCTTTCCGCCGCGAGCCGATCCTGTCGCCGCCGCAAACGGAAGCCGAGTCCGAGCCGCGAAAAGTGCTAATCGCTGTGCTCGACTTCAATCGCCGCTTGGCCGTTCGGCGGCGGACGGAGAGACCGATACCGTCGGAACCGGCGCGGGCAGCGGCGGCGGAGGGATGGCGGCGCGGACGACCGCCGGTTCTTTGCCGCAGGAAGAGACCAGGGGACCGGCCGAACCGGGCGACCCGTGCTTGATCTCCACGACAAAGGACTCATTCGAGCAAGAGCGTAGGGTCGCGCCGTTCCTGGCGACGAGCGCGACCGCGCCCGAAACAACTTCGAGATGCGCCGTGTCGGCGGGAATATCGACCGCGTAGACCTCGCCCGGATTGATCTTACGGCCCGCCGCCAAATCGGCGACGTGCAGGAATCCCGTAACCGCTGGCGCGGGCTGCGCCGCGCGCGCGACCCGCGGCGTCGGAGCCGGCCAATGGCGAATCACGCCGGCGGCCACGGCGAGCAAAGCAAGCGCGACGAGAGCGGCGGCGATCTTCCATCCCATCTTCGACCGCGACGGATCCCTGTCGCGGGTCTTCTGCTGGCGAGCAGGTTTGGAATCGAGGGTCGGCGCAGGCTCGACCTTTGGGCCGTCAAGCGCGACGGGCCTTTCGCCAGCGGGCTTATCGGGCGGCGGGTTCTTTGACCGGTCGGGCTTTTTTTGCAGGCTCGATTCGATCAACTCCTCGGCTTCGTCGATCAGTTTCGTCACATTCTCGGCGCGGTCCGCGTCAAGATCGCGATAAAGCTCCTTCAGCGCGGCCTCGCTGAGGTCGTACGTAACGGGCGAGAACTGTTCGGGCTCGCTCAAACGAGTCTCCAAGTCGACGGTCGGCGGCGCATCGATCGCTTCCGGGGCAGCGGCGCGGGAGCCGGCTCGCCGAACCCGCCGGCGCTCCCGTCTCTACCTCGGTCGACCCATTAAGGCGATCGTAAGGCGCTGAATCGTCGGCGCAAAATCTTTGCGCGTCCGCACTTTGAGGTCTAACCGGCTTTTTCGTTCGATATCAAGCAGAGCCAGGTGTGAGGCCGCGGCCGCCGGCGGCGCCCGTCCGCTGCCGGACGCGCGGCCCCCGAACCGAACCGGCAGAGGCGCGGCGAGGCCGCCGGCCCTCGCCATCGCTCCACGTTGCGGCCGCGAGCGGGGCGCCCTGGGATGAAATGGTCGCGCTCGCCTGATGCGCGTCGACATCGTTCGAGGCGGATTGTTTGGCGGACGACCTGGACCTGTCCCTCTCAGGCCAGGGCTCCGCTGGTCGCCGCTGTCGGGGCCGGGGCGGCGCATAGGCTCTCGCTCGAGCGGCTGCCGGAACGCTTTGGAATCAGCGCGTATTCGCCTTGTCCGGCGCGCGCCGACCGCCTCTGATCGAAGGCGGAATAGAGAGCGATCGATTGGCCCGCGACCCGCCGCTGCGGAGCTCGCGCCCGATTGCGCTGGACGGCAATTTAATTGCGCCGGACGACAAACTTTCGGAGTTCCTGCGCGTTGGGATCGAGTTCGTCTAGTGGATGAATCGCCCAGCGGTCCGTCCTAAGCGATTGGAGGTTTGAGCAATGTGCGACTACAGTCTTCATCACGTCGCATCGAGGCCGGCGCAAATTGGCGATCGGTTATTGACGACGAGATTCGGCGCGACGTCCACGCGCGGATTCTGCGCCGTCGGCTCGCCCCATGTCGCAATTTGCCTGCAGCCCGGAACCGAGCTGGCTTTCGACAACGACGTGCTGACGGCCTATGACTTTTCCTTCCTGCGTGCGATTTGGCGCCGGAAATCGAGAGGGCGCGTGGCGCAGTTCCGGCAGGTTAACATGCACCGGCCCAACGTCCATCACGACGCCTTGGAGTTTCCGGACGGCGAAATCGTGATGCTGACCTCGCTTCGGCCTGGTCAATACGCGAGAGTGCTCCAGCTTCCGCCGGCGAGGCGGTCTGACAGCGACCACGACGCGCGGACCGCGCGCGAAGGCGGCGTCGAACCAAATCGCGCGTTTCAGCCGGATCGGGCTTAAGCTGTAACCCGCTGGCGCGCAAAGAATCAGCCTCTCGCCGCTCGCGCGGCGGGAAGGGGTCAGTAGCGCGGTCATCCTGACGAAGCGACCGTGCAGATCGACAGTCGCGACCTGCCTATCGCCGACTGAAAAAGCGTCGACGAACAGCTTGAGCGCGCCGCCGCGGCGGCCGCAATTCCCTTTTCGCGGCCTCGTGGCGCGCGGCCCCGTGGACCCCTGTCGGCTACGCGGCCTTCGGCGCACATCGAAGCCGCGATGGCAGCCCGTTAGGGATGAAAGAAAACCTCCTCCATCATCGCCCAATTCTCGCCGGCGGCGCGGCTCTCGTAGGGCTGCTGGCAAGGATCCGTCAGCGCCCACCAGCGCCGAGTGGTCGGGTCCGCGGCCATCTTGCGCATATCCGCGGCGAAATCTTCGCCGTGATACTCCCAATAGGCGAAGAGCAGGTTCTCAGGCTCGCGCAGGAAGATGGAGAAGTTCCGGATGTTGCACGCCGTGATCGTCGCCAGCACGCCAGGCCAGGCTTGGGCGTGGAGCGCTCTGTATTCGGCGACCTTTTCCGGACGCAGCCGGTTGCACAGGCCCATACGCCGCATCGGACGTCTCCCTGACTAATCGGCGGCGACCAAATAGGGGACACGGCGCGATTCGGGCAGCGGCCCGAGCCCGCCGAGACGACGGACATTCGGCTCGACCGACCGCTTCAAATGACGATGGAGCGCCGCGCGCGCCTTTTCCGGCGCGCCGGCGACGAGATGGCGAAAGACCGCAAGATGCTCGGCCAACATCGTCTCGACCTCGGCCGCGTCATGATGGCGTTGAAAAATGTCGTGCGTGGCGAGCAGCGGCAATTGGCTCCGTCTGATCGCCTCGCTCAAGCGCGAATTCGTGCAGCGCAGGACCGTATCGATATGGAGATCGCGCTCGAGGCGCTCCAATTTCGCCGGCGTCCGCTGACCCTTCTGAAGATTCCTGACTCGCGCCTCCTTCTCCTGAAGGTCGGCGCGCTCCAAATGCGGAAAGGCCTGATCAAGCGCCACGGGTTCGAGCAGCCAGCGCAATTCGAAATGCTCGCGCATCAGGTTCGCCGTCAACGGCCCGACGTACCAGCGCCGATTGCGGTCCTGCGCGACGAGGCCGACACGATCGAGCTGAGCGACGATTTCGTGCGCCACCGTCCGGCTGACGCCATAATGCTCGGCGAGCAGGCTCTCGTTGAGCAGAAACCGGCCATAGGACAGATGATAGGCGACCGTATGCTCGACTTCCGGGTAGATTTTGATGCGACGGTTGCGCGCTTTCGCGTTGAGCGCGACGGATTCCGGTAAAGTCAGGCCTGCCTCGACGAGATCGAGACGAAGCGGCTTCGCGCCGTCGCCGGCGATCATCAGCCCCCGCCCGCCATAGTCGCGAAGCAGGCCTTCTTGCTTCAGGCGGCGCAGCGCGGCCCCAGCCGGGATGCGGCCCGATTGGAAAGCGCGCGCCACGGCGGCCTCGCCAATCACGAGCCCCAGCGGCAAGGCGCCCGCGGCGATGTGCTGGCGAAGGATGCGGTAGATCGCCTCGTAAAGCGGAAGGCTCTCCGGTTCCGAATCGCGAAAACCTCTCGCCAGGCGGCGAGTTTCGCCGCTTGGGCGGCGGCGATTGACGCGCTCGTCTTTAGCGATGGGTTTCGTCGATAACATAGGTTCTGTCGTCCACCCGCAGCCGCTCGATCTTTTGCCAATCCCACGCGACGCCGAGTCCGGGCTTGTCGGAGGGCGTCGCGCGGCCGTCGCGGATCGCCATGCCGCTCGAAGTCAGAGCATCGAGCTGCGGGATATATTCGATCCAGCGCGCATTGGGTACGGCGCAGCCCAGAGCGACGTGCAGCTCCATCAAGAAATGCGGGCAGATCGCGACATTGAATGCTTCGGCGAGATGCGCGGCCTTGAGCCAGGGCGTGATTCCGCCGATCCGCGCGACGTCGGCTTGGATGACCGAGCAGGCGCCGCGTTGCAAATATTCGCGAAAATGGGACAGGCTATACAGCGATTCGCCCACCGCGATCGGCAGCGTGGTGGTCGCCGACAAACGAGTGTGGCCGTCAATGTCGTCGGCCGGGAGAGGCTCCTCGTACCAAGCGAGGTCGAACGGCTCGTAGAGCCGCGCGCGGCGGATCGCCGCCTCGACCGTGAAGGCCTGATTGGCGTCGATCATGATTTCGAAATCCGCGCCGACCGCGGCGCGCACCGCCGCCAGCCGCGCCACGTCTTCATGCGGCGGCCGGCCGACCTTGATCTTGGCGCCGCCGAAGCCGGCGGCCTTGGCGGCGAGCGCGTCCTCGACCAGGGCTGAGGTCTCGAGCTGAAGCCAGCCGCCCTCGGTCGTATAGAGCGGGATCGAGGTTTGCGCGCCGCCGGCCTCGACATGGAGCGGCCGCCCGCTTTTCAGGCAACGCATGTCCCAAAGCGCCATGTCGATCGCGCAGAGCGCGAGCGAGGTGATTGCGCCGACCGACGTCGCATGCGTGTGGAACAGGAGATCGCGCCAGATCGCCTCGACGAAAGCGGGATCCCGGCCGATCAGACGCGGCGCAAGATGACGCACGATCAGATCGACGACAGCGTGGCCGCCGGTGCCGATCGTATAGGAATAGCCGGCGCCGACGATTCCCTCGTCGCTATGGATGCGGACGATTGGCGTCTCTTGGCTGACAAAGGCTTGAATCGCGTCGGTGCGCGTGACCTTCGGCTTCAAGTCGACCATCAGGACTTCGACACGATCGACCTTAGCCATGGCTCGCCTCCTGCTGGCTCTCGCCAGCCTCGAGACCGGCGTGAATGAAGCCCATGATTCGCCGGCTCATCGGTTCGTAGCGCCGCTCGTTCTCGATCTCGCCGACCAGCGCAAAGTCGCGCATGACGAGAATGCGATCGGCGAGCGTGATCATTTCGGGCATGTCGCTCGAGATCAGCATCACCGATACGCCGGCGCGGGTGATTTCGGCGATCAGTTCGTGGATCGCGGTCTTGGTCCGGATGTCGATGCCGACCGTCGGCTCGTCGATGATGAGCACGTCGACGCTGGCGGCCAGCCATTTGGCGATCGAGACTTTCTGCTGATTGCCGCCGGAGAGCTTGCCGACCTGCTGTTCGAGGGACGGCGTCCGGATATCGAGCTTGCGCGCTAGGGGCGTCGCGGCTCGTTCTTCAAGCCGCCTGGTCAGAAGGCCGAGCCGGGACGCCAGGCGCGGCCATATCGTGATCGCGATATTGGCTCTGATCGGATGGGCGAGGATAAGGCCCTCGTTCTTGCGGTCTTCGGAAATATAGCCGATGCGGTGGCGTCGCACGGCGTCTGAAACATCGGCGATCGAGATCGGCGCGCCTTTGAGGCGAATTTCGCCGGCGAGAATCCGCGCGTCGCCGATCAATGCGCGGGCGAGTTCGGTCCGGCCTGAACCGACCAGGCCGTAGAGCCCGAGAATTTCGCCCTGGCGCAGCGTGAAGCTGACATCTTTATGGCCGAGCGACGTCGCCAGGCCGCGCACCTCCAAGGCCGGCGTACCGCGAGCGAATGTTCGCGGGCCAATCTCGGCGACGCGCTCCTCTCGGCCGATCATCGCCGAGACGATGCGGCTGCGGCTCATCGCGGCGATCAGCTCGCCGGCGGCGGCGACCTTGCCGTCGCGCAGCACCGTGACGCGATCGCAGAGCGCGATCACTTCTTCAAGCTTGTGGCTGACAAAGACGATCGCCTTGCCTTCGCTCCTCAGACGCCGCAGCACGGCGAAAAGCGCCTGCGCTTCATGGTCGGTAATCGACGCAGTCGGCTCGTCAAGCAGCAACAGGCCGGCTTCGAGCGACAAAGCCTTGGCGATCTCGACAATCTGCATCTGCGCGACAGAGAGCCGGCGCACCTCGGCGCGCGTGTCGATCGATGGATCGATCATGTCGAGAAAGCGCCGCGCCTGGGCGTGCGCCTCGCCATAGTCGACAAGACCGCGCCGGATCGGCAGGTTCTCGATCATGATGTTCTCGCCGACCGAGAAGCGCGGAATGAGATTGCGCTCCTGATGGACGGCGCTGATGCCGGCGGCGATCGCATCGCGCGGCGAGGCAAAGTTTGCCGCCGCGCCGTCGATCAGCAGCCGGCCGCGGTCCGGCCGGTACACGCCGGTGACAATTTTGATCAGCGTCGACTTGCCGGCGCCGTTTTCGCCCATCAGCGCATGGATTTCGCCCGGATGGACCTCGAAGGAGACCCCACCGAGCGCGACGACGCCGGGAAAGCTCTTGCCAATGCTGTCGATCGTGACGCGCATTCTTAAGCGGCCTCGACCCGGACGGCGCGCAGGCGATTGAGCCCAACCGCAGCCAAGATCAGGGCGCCGAGCAGAAACTGCACCCAATACGGATCGACCTTGGCGAGAACCATGCCGTTCTGGATCAGCACGACGAGCACGACGGCGAGCGCGGTGGCCGCGACCGAAATATGGCCGCCGGTCAAGGCGGCGCCGCCAATGATCGGCGCGGCGAAGGACATGACCAGCCAGTCGGCGCCGATTGTCGGCTGGGCCGAGCCGAGTTGCGCTTCCGCTAGAATGGCGCCAATCGCCGCAAGCAGACCCGACAGAGCGTGGGCGAGGACGATGATCCGGTCCCGCGGGATGCCGGAGAGTTCCGCCGCATGCGCATTGCCTCCGACCGCGAGCAAGTATCGGCCGGGCGCGGTGCGGGCGAGGAACAGCGCGAGCAGCAGCGCAGCCAGGACCGGCGGAATGAGAAGGTAGGGCACGGCGAAGAACCGCCCGACGCCGAACGCGACGAACGGCCCCGGCAAATTATAGAAGGGGATCGATTCGGTGACGCCGAGATTGATCCCGGTGAACACGGAAGCGGTCGCGAGAGTTATGATAAAGCCGTTGATTCCGGTGCGTACGGTCAGCAGCCCATTCGCCAGTCCGCCGCCGAGTCCGATCAGAAGCCCGAGCCCGACAGCCGCGCTGATCGGAAAGCCGAGCTTCTCCATCATGCCGCCAACCGCGATGGCGACCAGGCCGCCAAGCGCGCCGATCGCCAGATTGAGCTGACCGACGGCGAGCGTCAGCATCTGCGCAAAGGCGACGACGAGCACGACGCAGAACGAGCGCAACATGACATAAAGATTATATTCGGTGAGGAAGGCGGGCGAGAGCAGCGACAGGATCACGAAGCCGATCGCGATGGCGACCGCGAGCATCGACCATTCCTGCGCGAGGAAACGCTGCGACCAAGTCATGCGCGTCGTCCCAAGCTGCGGCGCTCGGCGTAGACCGTACGATAGCGATCGAGCAGCACGGCGAGGAGCAGCATCATGCCCAGAAAGAGCAGCAGCCAGAAATTGCCGACCTGCATGATCAGCAGGCCGGAGCGAATGGTCGTGACCAACAGGGCGCCGATCATCGCGCCGACGACCGAGATCGAGCCGCCGCTGAGCAGCGCGCCGCCGAGCACGGGCGCAAGGAAGGAGGGCAGCAGCCAATCCTCGCCGATCGAAGGCATCGCGGCGCCGAGCCGACTGAGCAGCATGAGCCCGGCGGCCGCAGCCAGGAGACCGGATAGCGTATGGGCGACGATGATCGCCCGGCTGACCGGGACGCCGGAAAGCTGGGCGGCGCGGGCGTTGGCGCCGGCGGCGAGAATTTCGCGCCCGAGCGCCGTGAAGCGAAACAGGACAACGAGCGCCGCGCCGATCGCCAGCGCGACGATCAGAAGCGGCGAGACGAAGCCGAAGCGCATCCGGCCGAAGGCCGCGATCGCCGGCGGCAAGGCGTTGTAAATGACAGCCTTGCTCAGGATCAGCATGCCGCCGGTATAGAGGCTGGCGCTCGCCAAGGTGATGATGAAGGAATTCACGCCGGAGCGGACGATCGCGACCCCATTGGCCCAGCCCAGCAGCGCGCCGAGCAGCAGCGCGACGGTCAAAGCGAGCGGATAAGGGACGCCGAGTTTTTGCATCAGATAGCCGGCGAGCATGACGCTGCAGACGCCGATCGCCCCGATCGCCAGGTTCATGCCGCCGGTCGCCAGAACGACCATGGTCGAGAAGCCGATCACGATGTCGATGGCGAGCGTCCGCGATATGGCGAAGAGGTTGAAGGGCGAGACGAAGCCGGGCGCCCAACTGGCGAAAACGATCCAGAAGATAATCACGATGCCGGCAAGGCCGATCGCGCCCGATTGTTCGCTCAGCCAGGCGCGACGCCCGGAGCGGAGTTCGATATCGCTTGCGAGGCTCATGCTCGGGCTTGCGCAGATGAAACGGGTCGATCCTGTTTGCTCGGCTAGCGGCCGCGAGGCCGGCGCTCCGGACCGCCGCGCGGCGGGTCCGGAGCGTTTCGACCAAGCTTATTTGCAGTCCAAATATTTCGACTTGATCGAAGAACGAATGTCGTTCGTGATCTTCTTCAGGTCGTCCTTGTACGAGCCGATATTGTCAGTGCTGATCAGCAGGGTGCCCGAGTCGATGAAACGAGCCGTCTGCGGCGTTTTGATGAACGGCGCGTCGGCTCGCACCTTGCAAATTCCGCTCGCCAAGAGGTCGAGGACATACGCGCCGATATAGCCTTGGCCATAGGGATTCTGCGCCATCGTGCCGGCGGCGAACCCGTCCTTGATCGCGTCGAGGACGATCTTGTCGTCGTCGATGCCGACCAGCTTGATACGTTTGTCGCCGAGATTGCGAAGCGATTTGGCGGCGACGACGGAGGGGATATAGGCGGTGGCGATCAGTCCGTCGATCTGATCTTTTTGCGCGCCAAGCAGCGCGTTGATCTTTTGATCCGCCGCCTCCTGAGCGTCGGTGTCGGTGATATGCTGGATCAGGGTCACGGCCCCGCCGGTCTCCTTGACCGCTTTCTCGACGGCGTCCATGCGCAATTTGGTGTTCGGGTCGACCAGCAGGCCGGCGAGGTGAACGATCTTGCCCTTGCCGCCCATCGCCTTGATCAAGGCTTTCGTGCCGAGATAGGCAGAATTGTAGACATCGGTGCCGAGGCAGAAGGCCGCTTTGGTCGGATCTTGAGCGCAGCCGGCGAGGGCCAAAGCCGGCGCGTTGTTCGACGCGAGCTCTTCGATCGTCGTGTTGATGCCGACGGCGTCGCCGGGGAAAATGCCGAAGCCATTATAGCCTTGCGTCAGCAAGCTCTCGATCAACTCCGTCTGCAGATTGAGCTTCCATTCGGTCGGCACTTTGAAGTCGACCGCGGCGATGTTGAAATCCTTCTTCGCGTCGGCCGCAGCCTGCTCCCAGGGCGCGAAATAGGGATGCGGCCCGCCGGGGATCAGCGCGATCTTGTTGTTGGAGGCTTCTGCGGCGCCGACCGAGAGCGCGACAACAGCGGCCAATGCAGGCAAGGCGCGCAAGAGCGCGCGACCGGCGCTTCTTTTCATCGATTTCCTCCCTTGTACTTCGCCAAGCCCAGTCCAGGGACTAGGGGCAGCGGCTCATGCCTATCATAAACGCATATCGCATGCAATAGTCGTTAGCTGCGCCGCCTTAGACGCCGAGGCGTCGCATTCGGCGATTTTTTTCGAGCCTGACCGGAACTGTCGCGGGCGTGAGAAAGTACGCGCCATTCCCGCGCGTCTGAAGTCTGGATCCCACACGGGATGACGGCGCGTTAGCCCGTGAGATGCGACCGGAATACGACGCGCTCTTGTCCGGCAAGCCATGCGCGCATGGCGGCCTCGTCCGGAAAGCGGCCATCCGCCGGCAATGGGCGCGCCTCGCCTTCGACGGTTAGGGCCGTCTCGCGGAATGGCCATGGCGAAAGGCTGAACTCGAACGACCGGTCTCCGCGCTCTTCGAGACGCATGGCGATCGTCCCGCCGCGTCGTCCGGGCGCCTGCAATTCGAGCGGGGTTTTCAGATCGCCGCAGAGCGCCAGAGACAACGTATCGGCGAATGCGACAAGCATCGTCTCGCTTTGCAAGACTTGGTCGCTGAGACCGAGCTGATCGGCCCAACTTTTCTCTTTTACGGACTGAACCGCCAAATATCGGTCCGCCGCCGCCGCGTCGGCGGCGGCGACGCGGCGGCGGTCGACATAGCGGCGATAGATCACGCCGCCATGGCGCGAGACGAGCAGCGCCACATGCGCGCCCCAGGCGTCGAGCGCCCGCTCCACGCCTTTCGTCCACATCGGCGCATGGGTCGCTGCGCCGATCTCCCGGAATGAATGCGGCCGGCCGGTGGCTGGATTGAAGGTCGGCTGGGTCTCCCAATCGAGCCAGCCAATGTCGTGCTGCTCGGCGGCGAGCAGCAACGGTTCAATGAGCCTCTCGCTCCAGGCGCGAAGAATCTGGCCGGAAATCCAGGCGTGCATGGGCTGGCTGACGGCGAGGACGCCGGAAGGCTGACTGCGAAACAGCATGCGCCCTTCTCCGCCAACCCTTTTACACAGCAAGACACAAAACGCCTCGGCTCGGCGGTCCCCGCCCCAGCAAGCGCCGAATTAGATATCCAAACCCTTCGCTTTCACCGGCACGTATTGCGTAACGGGCTCGGTCAACGCCTTCATTCCCGATCCGTCGACCACCCCCACGACCTGCACCTTCAGGATCTCGATCGCACCTTCCGGGGCGACGACGGCCGCCACCTTGCCCTGCGGTTGAAAGACCAGCATTTCCACGCTGCAAGCGTCCTTGCCATATTTGTGATTCACGCGGTCCAGCGCCGTCTTCACCTGCTCGTCGGCTTTTCCGCCGACGAAGGACTGGACTTCCTGGGCGGAATCGCACGCCACGGTCTTTCCCATCAAGGGAGAAGCGTCAGCCCTCGCGGGAAGAGCGGCGAAGCCGGCGAGCATCAAAGCCGCCCACCCGCCAGCGGTCAACGCTTTGTCCATGGCCGTAAACCCTCTCGAAACGGAGCCTTTCACCGGGGAAACAGCGCGGATTCGCGAGAGTTCCGCGCGGCGGAAACCGCAATGGCGGTCGCTCGCGAGCGGTTCGCCAATCGGGGGCGGCTCAACCCACTTTCTCGCGGCCTTCCCCCCTTGAACGGAGGTCGAACGCTTCTAAATCGAAAATGCCGGTCGCCTGCCGGGGCCGGCAAGGCCAAGAGGCGCAGCTCTTCGGCGCCCCTTCGTATCCATGTTGCTCAATGGAGGATGTGGCTATGAGGATAAGTCAGGAATTTACCCCCTTTTTCCGGTCCAGCATCGGTTTCGACCGAGCGCTCGATCTGCTCGAAAGCGCGCTCGAAACGCAAACCGGCGACTGGCCGCCCTATGACATCGTCAAAACGGGCGACGAAACCTATCGCATCATCATGGCGACGCCGGGATTCGGCGCCGAAAATCTCACCATCACCCAAGAGCAGAACGAACTCGTGGTGAGCGGCGCCAAGACTGGCGAGGGCGAGGTTCAGTACCTTCACCGCGGCATGAAGGACGCCTTCGAACACCGGTTCGAGCTGGCCGACTACGTCATGGCGGTCGCCGCGAAGCTCGAGAACGGCATGCTGATCATCGATCTGGCGCGCGACCTGCCCGAGCGGATGAAGCCGCGCAAAATCCAGGTTCAGCGCGCCGCAGAGGCCCGGCCGAAGCTCGCCGACGCCAAGGCCGCCTGAGCGGCCAGGTTCATGCGAAGCGCCCAGCCGCCGCGCCGGCGGCGGAGCTTCGCCCGAGAAAGAAGGAGCAGACCGATGAACGTCCGTGATCTTATTCCTTGGGGTCGTGGCTCGAGCCCGACTCCGACGAGCTTTCGTGACTACGAGAGCCCGTTCCTTGCCCTCCATCGCGAGGTCAACCGGCTCTTCGACGATGCTTTCCGCAGCTTCGACTCGCCACTTCTTAGCGGCCGCCCGTCATGGGGCGGCGCGTGGCCGAACGTCGACATTTCGGAGACAGATAAGGAAATCCGAGTGGCCGCCGACCTGCCAGGTCTCGACGAGAAGGACGTCGAGGTCGTGATGGAGGACGGCGCGCTGACGCTGCGCGGCGAAAAGCGATCCGAAACCGAAGACAAGGATCGGCACTTCTCCGAGCGCTTTTACGGCCGCTTCGAGCGCCGCATCCCGGTCGGCGGCGACGTCGATGAGGACAGGGTCTCCGCGTCCTTCAAGAACGGCGTCCTGACCGTGACTTTGCCGAAGACGGCGCAAGCCCAATCGAGGACGCGGCGCATCGCCATCAATGGCAAGAACTGAAAGGTTGGCCGCCGGTCGCATTCAGCGGCCGGCGGCGTCTCTATTGTCGCAGGACGAGCCGTCCGGATCGCTGCTCGACTGAGGAGAGGCGCTTCAAGAAGCTCATGCCGAGCAGATCGACACGGCCGGCTCGGCGCTCCAAAACCAGGCCTTGCACCGCCGGCACGTAAATATTGCCGACGCTGACCGCAGGCAGTACGATCGGCGCGGCGCGGGCGACGCCGTTGGCGGTGTGGACGAGCGCGGTGTAGCTCGCCTCGCTCAAGGGCAGGCTCAGCCGTTGCGCGGTCTCGGCCGAAAGCGCGACCGTCGTCGCGCCGGTGTCGACCAACATGTGAACCACGACGCCGTTGATGACGACGTCGGTCGAATACTGGCCGCCGCCGTCGGCGGCGATTTCGATCATGCGATCTTCCCCGACGCCCGTCAGGCTCGCAGACGCTTGAGCCGGGCGCGCGCCCGCATTGGCGGCCATGGGCGCGTCGCTCGTCCCGCCGCTCATCGCTTGGAGCAGAGCCGGAAAGACGGTCGGCGCATAGACGGCGACGATGCAAGCGACGATCGCAACGAGAATGGACGAACGCAACATGCGTGAACCGGCGACGCGGCCCCAGCCCAGTGGCCCGCATTCTGGACGATAGCGCGCAGCCGCGAACAAGCCGTTAATGGGCGGCGAGCATTTCGTCGCTTTCCGCTAACCCGCCTCGGCGAGAAAGGTCGGCAGCGCCGCCGCGACCGCGCGGCCGAGGGCGACTGGCGCTTCCGGGCCGAGATGAATTCCGTCGATCGGGCTCGACCGGATGATCGCGCCGGCGTCGAGAAATCCCGCCCCGCAGGATCGAGCGACGTCCTTGAGCAGCGGCGCGAGCTCGCGCGACTTGCGGTCGGCGCCTTCGAACATTGTCGCGAATATGCCGACGACCTCGATCGGCGGCGGGCAGACGACGAAAATCCGCTTCTTTTCGGCAGTGAAAACATCAAGACCTTGCGCCGCCAAGATCAATTGCTTGACGCCTTGCGCGACGTCTTCGGCTTCGAGGCCGAAACGCCGCTTGAAATCGTTCGTCCCCAGCATGAAGACGAGAAGATCGAGCGGCCGATGGCTCTCGAGGCATGGCCGCAAGTGAGCAAGCCCCGACATATGGCCGCCTTCGACCGGATCGGGATGAACCGTGGTGCGGCCAGGCAGGCCTTCGGCGACGACATGCCAATCCTCGCCCAGCGCCTCCTGCATGATGCTCGGCCAGCGCTGCCGGGCTTCGTACCGTCCGCCGTCGGTCCAGGACGACATCGGCTTGGCGCCCCATACGTTAGAATCGCCATAGCAGAGGGCGGTTTTCATTCGCTCGTCTTCGCCTCCTCCGTTTTGCCTAGCGCGCCAACGCCTCGATCTCGGCCGCGTAGGGCATGCTCGGCTGCGCGCCCGGCTTGGCGCAGGCGAGACTGCCGGCGGCGACGCCGCGCTTGATCGCGTCGTCAAAGGCGAGGCCGCGATCGAGCGCGGCGGCGAAGGCGCCGACGAACGTGTCGCCGGCGCCGGTCGTATCGACGGCTTTGACCGCCGGCGCCGCCGAGGCGAAGCGGACGCCGTTCGAATAGCCGACCGCGCCGGCCGCGCCAAGCGTGACGATCGTCGCCAGACCGAGCGCGCGGTCGAGATGAGCGGCGACCTCTTCCGGCTGGCGCGTCTCGAGCTTCGCGGCTTCGCCCAGCGTCAAAGCCTCGTGTTCGTTGGCGATAAGCGCGTCCAACGCGCGCAGCAGCCTGTCGCTCGGCGCGCCTGCCGGCGCGAGGTTCAAGATGACGCGCGCGCCCTTCGCCTTGGCGTGGAGCGCGGCCGCTTCGACTTCGGCCGGCGGCGTTTCGCGCTGCAAGACGAGGATGTCGCCTGGGCCCATCGCGAGCTGCTCAAGCTGCGCGGCCTTGGCGAAACGGTTGGCGCCCGAGGCGACGACAATGGCGTTCTCGCCGTTCGGATCGACTGCGATGAACGCGGCGCCGGTCGGCGCCGCGACTTCGGCGGTCGCCGACAGATCGACGTCGTCCGCTTTCAAAAGCGCAAGCGCCTCGGCGGCGAAGGAATCTTTGCCGACCGCCCCGACCATCGCGACTTTCGCGCCGGCGCGCCGCGCCGCCAAAGCCTGATTGGCGCCTTTGCCGCCGGGGCTTGTCGCGTAATCGACGCCAAGCGTGGTCTCGCCCGGTCCCGGGATTCGCTCGACCCGCGTGATGAGATCGAGATTGATCGAGCCGAAGACGACGATCATGCCCGCCTCGTCAGATCCAGCCGCCGTCGGCGACGTACTGCTGATTGGTCATCACGGCCGCTTCGTCCGAGGCGAAGAACAAGACCACGCGAGCCATATCGTCCGGCACAAGCTTGCGTTTCACGCATTGCCCGTTCATCAGCTCGGCTTCGCCGTCCGGCGTCAGCCAGAGCGTCATCTGGCGCTCGGTCATGATCCAGCCCGGCGCGATGGCGAGGCAGCGGACATTGTGCGGGCCGTAATCGCGGGCGATCGAGCGAGTGAGGCCAAGCACCGCCGATTTCGCCGCCGTGTAGACCGGCATGCCGCCGCGGCCAAGCATCCAGGAGGTCGAGCCGAAATTGATGATGACGCCCTTTTTCTTCTCGACCATGTCCGGCAATACGGCCTGAGCCATGAAGAATTGATGTTTGAGATTAACCGCGATGCGATCGTCGAAATATTCCGGCGTCAGCGCATCGAGCGTGTGGCGCTCGTCATGCGCGGCGTTGTTGATGAGAATGTCGATCGGGCCGACGCGGTCGCGGATCGCCGTCACCGCCGCGCGCAGCGCGCCGATATCCTTCAAGTCGGCCTTCTCGAAGTGAATCTCGCGACCGGGCGCGCTCCATTTCTTGACTAAAGCCCGTGACGGCGCCTCGGCAATGTCGATGAACGCCGTTTTGGCGCCCTGCTCGGCGAAGCGGCGCGTGATCGCCGCCCCGATGCCGCTGCCGCCGCCTGTGATCAGTACGACCTTGCCCCTGAGGCTCGGGTAGGTGGCGATCGGCGCGTCTTCGATGGCGTTGGACATTGGCGGAAGCGACCCCTGGGATAAATGAGGAGGAGCGACGGGAATATAGGCGCAGCGTCAACCCCCCCTCTTCCCGCGCGCGGAGAAAGGTACGGAGAGGGCCGATTCGCTCAGCTTCGGACCGTCGAGACTCGCCGGCCGGCCCTCGCCTTGCCTCTCCTCGCGAATGGCGAGAGGAGACCCCTGAAGCTGCGTTATATCTTCAAGCGTCGCGTTTGCTGAATCAAATATACCGATTCAGCAAATTCTCGAACCATTCTTGCTTGCCTGACCGCGGCTTGGGCGAAATCTTCTCCGCGGCGACGCGCCTGACGATGTCCTCGAGGGTTCGCTGGCTCCCGAGCATAGCCTTGGCTTCCGGCTTTTCCCAGCCGGCGTAGCGGGCGGCGAGGGCTTGATCGAACTTGCCGTCCTCGATCAGCTTGGCCGCTGAGATCAGCGCCCGCGCGCAAGTGTCGAGGCCGCCAATATGGGCGATGAGCAGGTCTTCGGGATCGATCGACTGGCGGCGCAGCTTGGCGTCGAAATTGAGCCCGCCCGGCGCGACGCCGCCGCCTTTAAGGATGTGATAGAAGGCCGGGACCAGCTCGGCCGCATTGTTTGGAAACTGGTCCGTGTCCCAGCCCGATTGATAGTCGTTGCGGTTGAGATCGAGCGAGCCGAAAACGCCAAGCGCGAAAGCCGTCGCGACTTCGTGCTCGAAGGAATGGCCGGCCAGCACGGCGTGGCCGACTTCGATATTGACTTTGACTTCCTTTTCAAGGCCGAACCGCTGCAGGAAGCCGAACACGGTCGCGACGTCGTAATCATATTGATGCTTGGTCGGCTCTTGCGGCTTCGGCTCGACAAGGATTACGCCCTTGAAGCCGATCTTGTGCTTGTAATCGACGACGAGCGAGAGGAACCGGCCAAGCTGCTCCAGCTCGCGCTTCAAATCGGTGTTGAGCAGCGTTTCATAGCCCTCGCGACCGCCCCAGAGTACGTAGTTCGCCCCGTCGAGGCGATGGGTGGCATCGAGCGCGTTCTTCACCTGCGCCGCCGCGTAAGCGAAAACGTCGGGGTCAGGATTGGTCGCGGCGCCCGCCATGTAGCGCGGGTGACTGAAGAGGTTCGCCGTGCCCCATAACAACTTCACGCCGGAAGTCTGCATCTTGTTGGCGAAATATTCAGTGATCTGCGCGAGGTTGCGCCCGAATTCGGCAAGACTTTCGCCTTCCGGAACGACGTCGCGGTCGTGAAAAGTGAAGAAAGGCGCGCCTAGCAGAGAGAACATTTCGAAGGCGACGTCGGCTTTCAGCTTCGCCGCCTCCATCGTGTCGCCGAACCATGGGCGCTCGAAAGTCGGCGCGCCGAACATGTCGACGCCGGCCCAAGCGAAATTGTGCCAATAGCAGATCGCAGGGCGCAGATGTTCGGCGAGCGTCTTGCCGAATACTCTCCGGCCGGCCTCGTAATGGCGGAATGCAAGCGGATTTTCGCTTTCAGGTCCCTCGTAGCGGATCGGCGCCGCATCGCCAAAAAAACCCGTCGTCATCCTTTCCCCCATTGTTCTATCCTTGAATGCGTCAACCGCGTCGGCGCGCTCTCATGATCGGCGATTCGAGACGCGGCGACGGCGCGGTGCGACGGTTTGCGACGGCAAAGCGATCATCACGGCGTAGACCCTCGTTTCCGGCGACCCGCCGACGATCCATTTATTTCGGACTCCGTATTTTGTGGATAGAACGCTGTCAATAGGGCTCCGCCCAGCGCAAAAAGAAACCCCGCGACCCGAAAGCGTCGCAGGGCGATCGCAAGGGCTGCGGCGAAGCCGCTTACATTCGATTCAAATCGTCCGCGTCGCGATGGGCGAGACGGCGCGCCAGCAAGTTCAACGACGCGTTGTCGATGTGGTCCATGGCTTGCGCGAGCGTGACGTCGCCGGGCATGCCCGGCGCGAAACCATGTCCATAGGACTGCCTCAAAATGTAGATCGGCGTCGCGCCGAATACTCGGCGAATCTCGTCGTTATCGTGGAGATCCGCGGCGTGCAGGGCGTGGACATTGGGCGAATTGCCGCTGTGGTGATGGGTGTGCATGTCGTTCCTCCCGTTTTCGCTTGGCGACGCCCGCGCTTTTTCAGCGTCAGGCCCTGGAGCTTTGCCCCAACCGAAAACGACGTCTGGTAACGCCGCAGAGCCTCGCCTGGTTCCGGCGAGCTCGACTGAGACGGCGCCGCTTCGGCGCGCGCTTTGGCCGCTTCAAATACAAGGCCCCGGCAATGCGGCGTTTTTAAGAGGTGGCCCGGCCTGACGGCGCCGCCTGCGCGCTGAAACGCCGGGTGAAATCGATCAGAGCGGCGAGGCCCGCCTCGGCGTCTTCGAGGGTGATCGATTCTGCGGGATTGTGACTGATTCCGCGGTTGCAGCGCACGAACAACATGCCGGCGGGACAGAACTGTCCCATGATCATCGTATCGTGCCCGGCGCCTGACGGCAGCAATCGCGCGGGCGCCCGGTAAGTACGTTCGACGCTCGCCTTCAGCGCAGCGACGATCGCGGGATGGCACGTATAAGCGCGGGCTTCGTGCGTTTGCGTCATTTGGAGCTCGACCTTGCGCGCCGCCGCGGCGGCGGCGAGCCGCTTGGAGAGGTCGGCGACGGCGCGTTGACGCTGCTCGTCGCGCGGCGCCCGGATATCGATCGTGAACCGCGCTTCGGAAGGAATGACATTGACCGCGCCCGGCTCGATCTCGACCCGGCCAACCGTCGCCACCAGATCGTCCTCGCTGAGCGCGCGCTGCTCGACGAGGAGCATCATCTCGGCGGCGGCAGCGAGCGCGTCGCGGCGAAGAGCCATCGGCACCGCGCCGGCATGGCCTGCTTCGCCCTTGACCGTCGCGTGAAAACGCGACGCGCCGTTGATCGCCGTGACCACGCCGACCGCGACATCTTCGCTCTCGAGCACCGGCCCCTGCTCGATATGCAATTCGACGAAAGCGGCGATGTTGCGCCCCCGAAGAGCGGTCACCGCCTCGGGATCGCAGCCGAACGCCGCCAGCGCCTCGCGCATCGTGACGCCGTCCGCGTCCTTCTGACCGAGCGCGGAGCGCGCGAAGAGGCCGGCATAGGCGCGCGATCCGGTCAGCGTGGTCGGGAAGCGCACCCCCTCTTCGTCGCCGAAGGCGACGATCTCGATCGCATGGTCGAGGCGCTCGCCGCGCGAGGCCAGCGCTTCGACCACGGCGAGCGCCGCCAAAGCGCCAAGATTGCCGTCATACCGGCCCGCATCGCGTACGGTATCGATATGCGAGCCGAGCATCAAAGCCGGCGCGCCGGGCTCTTTGCCCTCGTACCGGGCGAAAACATTGCCGGCGGCGTCGATCTTGGCGTCCAATCCGGCTTCGTTGCACCAGACAATAAATTGCCGCGCCGCCTCGGCATGCGCTTTGGAGAGGTAGAGGCGCGTCAGCTTGCCTTCTTCGTCGCTGAAGCGCGCGAGTTCGTCGAGCCGCTGCATCATCCGGCGGGCCAGCGCCGCGACATCGTCGTTCACTTGCTCGCGACCTTGCTGTTCGAAAGCCAACGCGCCAGAACGGCGCGCTCCGCCGCCGTCATTTCGGTGATGTTGTTCGGCGGCATGGCGTGGCTCATCACCGCCTGCTCTTTGATCGCCGGGGCGAAGGCCGCGATTCGCTCGGGCGTATCGAGCAGCACGCCTTTCGGGGCCTCGCCGATTCCGGCGAAAGCCGGCTCCGGCGCGTGGCACATGACGCAGCGGGTCGCGACGACGTCGACCACTTCTTTCGGCGCCCTGGGCAAGTCGACCGCGGCCGCCTTGACCGGCGGCGCTTCGCCGAGGCCGAGGGTCGAGCGCATGCCGGGCGACGCCGCCATCGCCACCCAGAAGGCCGTCCAGATCGCGACGGCCGCGACCAGCCACGCCCACCACGGCGCCTTGTCGTGGTCGGCGTGCCACATATTATAGAAGTAGCGGATGATCGCGCCGCACACGACGACCAAGGTGACGATCGCCGGAATGACCCGCGGATTGGAATAGGTCAGCGGGTAATGGTTCGACAGCATCATGAACAGCACCGGCAAGGTGATGTAATTGTTGTGCGTCGAACGGGTTTTTGATTCCTTCACCCATTTCTGATCGGGCGACTTGCCGGCGATCATCGCCGCGACGCTTTTTCGCTGATTGGGCTGGATGACGAAAAAGACGTTGGCGGTCATGATCGTCGCCATCAGCGCCCCGGTATGGATTAGCGCGCCGCGGCCCGAGAAGAACAGCGTAAAAATATAGCTGGTCAGGACGACATAGCCGAAGCCGACGAGGGCGAGCAGGGATTCGCTCTTGCCGAGCGGCGACTTGCAGAGGAGGTCATAAACGATCCAGCCAAGCGCCAGCGCCGCAATTCCAATCAGCGCCGCTTGCCAAGGCGCGAGCGGCATGACGGCCGGGTCGATCAAAAAAAATTGCGACTGGCCGTAATAGACCCAGCAGAGCAGGCTGAAGCCGGAAATCCAGGTCCAGTACGACTGCCATTTGTGCCAGATCAAATGGTCCGGGAGGGTCGCCGGGGCGAGCATGTATTTGCTCATCTCGTAGAAGCCGCCGCCATGAACCTGCCACGACACGCCGGAAACGCCCGCGGCCATTTTGTGCTGTTTGCGCAGCGAGGCGTCGAGATGCATGAAAAAGAACGACGAGCCGATCCAGGCTATCGCCGCCGTGACGTGCAGCCAGCGGAGCAGCATCGAGCCCCATTCCAGCAGATAGGCTTCCATCCCTCCCTCCGCTTGCGGCGTGAACCAACGCCTCCAGGAGCATCGCGCGCGCCGACCCTCACGATAGCGAGTTGAAAGGCGCCTTGCCCGTCCGCGATTTCGAGAATATCTTTCGATTAATTCAGAAAATCTCGGCGAGCCGCGCGAAGCGGCGCAGCGCCGACGAGCATCCCTGGCGGGCGGCATGATCTCGCTGGAAAATGTGCGCATTTTCATGCGCGCGGTCGAAACCGGGTCGTTCTCGGCGGCCGGCCGCATGCTCCGTCTGTCGCCCTCCGTCGTCAGCTACCGCATTCAACTTTTGGAAGACCACCTCAACTGCCGGCTGCTGACCCGCACCACCCGCAGCATGAATCTCACCGAGGCCGGCCGGGTGTTTTTCGAGCGCTGCGTCGAGATCGTCGATGCGGTCGAGCGGGCCGAAGCGAGCGTCGCCCAGGATGGCGGCGCGGCGCCGCGCGGCTCCTTGCGGGTCACCGCGCCGCTCGGTCTCGGGCGGCGGGTGATCGCGCCGATGCTGGCCCGCTACCGCGCGCTGCAGCCGCATACAGACCTGCGGCTGCGCCTCTCCGATCATCTGCTTGACCTGGTGCAGGAAGGCGTCGACGTCGCCGTGCGCATGGCGCGCATGGACGATTCGAGCTTCACTTTGCGTAAGATCGCCGAATTGCGCCGCGTCCTCTGCGCCGCGCCTGCCTATATCGAGGCGCGCGGCAGCCCGAAAACGCCGCAAGACCTCGCCGATCACGACTGCCTGCTGCTCCGCTATCCCGGCTCCCAGCAATTCCGCTGGACACTCGATTATCGCCACGAGGCGATCACCGTCCCCGTTTCAGGCCCGTTCGACGTCGACGACGGCGACGTGCTGACGCAATGGGCGCTCGACGGGCTCGGCATCGTGCTGAAGCCGCTGTTCGAAATCGCCGAGCATATCACGGCCGGGCGCCTGGTCGAAGTGCTGCCTGAAGCGCCGCCGCAGCCGGTGACGCTCGGCCTGCTCTATCCGACCAAGCGCATGCTGCCGCCGCGCGCCAAGACCTTCATCGACCTCGCGGTGGACGAATTGCGCGGCCATCTCGCCGCGAAACTGGCCCTGCTCAAATCGGCCGAGACGTCGCCTGCCGAGACGGTTTGACGTCGGTGCGCAGCTCAAAGCGGCGCAGCGCTCATTCGGTCGCTGCAGAAGACATGGATTGGCGGCCGCGCGGAGAAGCACGGAGTCGCCAAGTCCGCCTCGGATGTCGGGCGCGCCGCGCCGACGATTTGCGCTAACGGGTTGTTAACCTTATGAGAGGCTTAACTCGAACAGTCAAAATCCCGCCGGACGGGGCGTGCGCGGCAGCCCAAGTTTCGGCCCATTTGCGGCGCAGATCGCCTGAAACGCATTAAATCTTCGGCTGCCGCGCGTCGCCTCGAGGGGCCGCCAGAAGCGAGGTCACGCTAAATGAATCCTGCCGACGCCGCGCAAGCGCTCGCCGCGCCCGAGACGACGCTGCTGGACATGTTCTGGTCGGCCCATATCGTCGTCAAATTCGTCATGGTCGGCCT
>JAJPHH010000176.1 GCA_021325385.1 Alphaproteobacteria bacterium | reverse complement strand
TGGAGCTGCTCGACTTCCGCGTCCGCGTCTTCCAGGGCGGCACCGACGCGGTGACGCGCGTCCTGGTCGAATTCGGCGATTCGACCGGCGCGCGCTGGTCGACGATCGGCGTCTCCGCCAACATCATCGACGCTTCGTTCCAGGCGCTGGTCGAGGCGATCAACTACAAGCTGCTGAAGGCGGGGGTCAGATAATTCCCTCTCCTCCGAAGGGAGAAGTGCAGCGGTAGGAAGGCGTGGTGTCATTCCCGCGCAAGCGGGAATCCAGGCGCCGCCGCGCTTGAAGGAAACACCGTGCTGGATTCCCGCTTGCGCGGGAATGACAGGCGAGGGGTCCGGCGTGGCAGGAAAATCCACGATTCCAGAGCGCCATGAATTCGCTCGCGCCTTGCGCAAACGCCCGACGCGCGTGGAAGACCTGCTCTGGGGCGCCTGCGCGGCTCCCGCTTTCACGGCGCAAAGTTTCGCCGGCAGGTCCCGTTCGATCGTTTCGTCGTCGATTTCTATTGTCATGGCGCGAAGCTGGTCGTCGAACTCGACGGCAAACAGCACGCATGGTTTTCCGATTACGACGTTCGCTTGACTCGCTTTACCAACGCCGAGTCTGCAATGAGCTCGAATCCGTGTTGACGCGCCTCCGCGCCGAATTGCGCCAAAATCCTCTCCGGAGGAGAGGGGATTTATTCCTGGCCCAACGCCAGGCTCTCCTCCAGCATCAGCCGGGCGCGCGCCCGCAGCTTCTCGGTCTCGCTCTTCAACTGGCCGCAGGCGGCGAGGATGTCTCTTCCGCGCGGGGTGCGGACCGGGCTGGCGTAGCCGGCGGAAAAGACGATGTCGGAGAAGCGCTCGATCGTCTCCCAATCCGAGCATTGGTACGATGTTCCCGGCCAGGGATTGAACGGGATCAGATTGATCTTGGCCGGCAGGCCCTTGAGCAAGCGCACCAAAGCGCGCGCTTCGGCTGGCGTGTCGTTGACGCCTTTCAGCATCACATATTCGAAAGTGATGCGCCGCGCGTTCGAGGCGCCGGGATAGGTCCGGCACGCATCGAGCAGGTCCTTGATCGGATATTTCTTGTTCAGCGGCACCAGCGTGTCGCGAAGCTTGTCGTTGGTCGCGTGCAGGGAGACCGCCAGCATCGTCCCGCATTGCTCGCCGAGCGCCGCCATTTGCGGGACGACGCCCGAGGTGGAGACCGTGATCCGGCGGCGCGACAGCGACAGGCCTTCGCCGTCGGAAAGCACGGCGATCGCCTCGCGCACATTCTCGAAATTGTAGAGCGGCTCGCCCATGCCCATGAAGACGATGTTGGAGACCGCGCGCACGCCTTCGCCCGCGGGGACGAGCCCGTCTTTCGGCGCGACGCCGCCGGGGAAATCGCCGAGCCGGTCGCGGGCGACGAGGACCTGGCCGACGATCTCGGCCGCGGTCAGGTTGCGCACCAGCTTCTGCGTGCCGGTATGGCAGAAGCTGCAGGTCAGCGTGCAGCCGACTTGGCTGGAGACGCAGAGCGTGCCCCGGTCGGCCTCGGGTATATAGACGCATTCGATCTCGGCCCCTTTGTCGAAAGGGCCGGTCTTCGGCATGCGCAGCAGCCATTTGCGCGTGCCGTCGGCCGAGACCTGCTCGGCGACGATATCCGGCCGGGCCAAGGTGAAGCGCTCCGCCAAGGCGGCGCGCATCGGCTTGGCGATGTTGAGCATCTGGTCGAAATCAGTCGCGCCGCGGAAATAGATCCAGTGCCAGATCTGGGCGACGCGCATCTTGATTTCGCGCTCGGGCAGGCCGAGGCCGCGCAAGGCTTCGGCGATCTCGGCGCGGGTGGAGCCTGCGAGCGAGGGCTTGGCGGCCGGAACGGCGGCGCGCTCAGCGAGGATGGAGGGGGCGTTCATAGCCGGGCTTCTATCACTTAGCGTGCAGCCGAGAAACGCCAATCCCCACCCCTCGTTTCACGGGGAGAAGGGATGCGCCCTGCGCTGGCCGCAAGCGCGGCGGATTTGCTAAAAGCGCCGCAAACGATCCTTCAGGAGCCGCCCATGAACGTCCGGACCGCCCAAGGCGCCGCAACCGCCCTTCCATTCAGCGCCAATCTCATCGGCGGCGCCAGCGTCGGCGCGGCGGACGGGCGCGTCGTCGACGTGCTCTGTCCGTCGGACGGCAAGCCTTTCGCCCAGATCGCGCGCAGCGGGCCGGAGGACGTCAACCGCGCCGTCAAGGCGGCGCGCAAGGCGTTCGAAGGGGATTGGGGCAGGCTGACCGCGACCGAGCGCGGCCGCCTCCTCGTCAAGCTCGGCCAGGCTATCGCCGACCATTCCGCCGAGCTCGCCGCGCTCGAATCGCGCGACACCGGCAAGCCTCTGAAGCAGGGCAAAGCCGACATGGTCGCGGCGGCGCGCTATTTCGAATTCTACGGCACGGCCGCCGACAAGCTGCATGGCGATACGATCCCGTTCCTCAACGGCTATACGGTCGCGATCGTGCGCGATCCGCACGGCGTCACCGGCCACATCATCCCTTGGAATTATCCGGCGCAGATTTTCGGCCGGTCGGTCGCGGCCTCGCTCGCCTGCGGCAATTCCTGCGTGGTCAAGCCGGCGGAGGACGCGTGCCTCAGCGTGATCCGCATGGCCGAGCTCGCCCGCGACGTCGGCTTGCCGGATGGAGCGCTCAACATCGTCGCCGGCCTTGGCGGCGAGGCGGGCGCGGCGCTGTCGGCTCACCCCGAGGTGAACTTCATCTCCTTCACCGGCAGTCCGCAGACCGGCGCGGCGATCCAGGCCGCGGCGGCGCGCAACAATGTCGGCGTGACCATGGAGCTCGGCGGCAAGTCGCCGCAAGTCGTGTTCGCCGATGCGGATATCGAAGCGGCGGCGCCCGTCCTCATCAACGCGATCATCCAGAATGGCGGCCAGACCTGCTCGGCCGGCTCGCGCGTGCTGATCGAGCGCAAAGCCTACGAAGCTTTCTCGAACATTATCGCCGAGCGATTCGCGAAAGTGCGCGCCGGCCATCACGAGAAAGACCTGGACATGGGCGCGATGATCAACGCCAAGCAGCAAGCGCGGGTGAACGGCTTCCTGGCGAAGGCCAAGGAGGACGGGATCGAGATCGTCGCGGAAGGCGCGCTCGATCCTGACGCGCCGAAGACCGGCTTCTATGTCGCGCCGACTTTGTTCGGGAACGTGCCGCGCGGCAACGTCCTCGCCAATGACGAGGTCTTCGGTCCGGTCCTGGCGATGATGCCGTTCGAGGACGAAGCCGACGCGGTCGCGCTCGCCAACGGCACGCCCTATGGGCTGATCGCCGGCGTGTGGACGGGCGACGCCAAGCGCTCGGTTCGCGTGGCGCGGGCGATGCGTTGCGGGCAGGTCTTCGTCAATGGCTACGGCGCTGGCGGCGGCGTCGAATTGCCGTTCGGCGGCGTCAAGAAGTCGGGTCATGGCCGCGAGAAGGGCTTCGAGGCGCTCTACGAGTTCTGCGCGACCAAGACGATCATCATCAATCACGGCTGAAGCGCGAGCGGCTGACGAGGAACGGATCCGTTTGGGCGAGGTTCGTGTCGCGAGCCGCGGGTTCAGGCAAAGTCGGAGACGATGCGATGGGCGAGGACGAGCGCGCCATAAGGGACGTGGTCGAAACTTGGATGCGCGCCAGCAAGGACGGCGACGTCTCGACCGTGCTCGGCCTGATGACCGACGACGTGATCTTCATGGTCCCTGGCCGGCCGCCTTTCGGCAAAGAGGCGTTCGCCGCAGCTTCGGACGGGATGAAAGGCGTCAAACTCGACGGGACGAACGAGATTCAAGAGATCAAGGTGCTCGGCGACTGGGCCTATCTGCGCAATCGGATCGAGATGACGATGACGCCCGAAGGCGGGGCGCCGATTCGTCGAACGGGCTACACGCTCTCCATCTTGCGGAAGGAGAGCGACGGCCGCTGGCGTCTAACCCGCGACGCCAATCTGCTGACCGCGATTCAATAGGCGCTGGGCAGTTTCACGGTTGGTCGCGCCAGCGTCGTGCGCAACCTGAGGAGTAGTCGATGCCCAACGCCGCCCTCGCTCGCGCGGAGGCTTTTTGCAAAGCTTACGATCTGCGCATTCCTATCCTCCTCGCGCCGATGGCCGGCGCCTGCCCGCCTTCTCTATCCATTGCCGTCGCCAAAGCAGGCGGGCTCGGCGCCTGCGGCGCGCTGTTGATGCAGCCGGAGGCGATCAAGGCTTGGGCGTCGGAAGTCCGCGCCGGCGGCAATGGCGGCTTTCAAATCAATCTCTGGATTCCCGATCCGCCGCCTCGGCGCGATCCGTCGCGCGAAGCGGCGGTGCGGAAGTTTCTTGCGCAATGGGGGCCGGAAGTCGCGCCGGAGGCCGGCGACGCAGCGCCGCCCGATTTCGCCGCCCAATGCGAGGCGATGCTGGAGGCTGGGCCGACGATCATCTCCTCGATCATGGGACTTTACCCGCCCGCCTTTGTCGAGCGGATGAAAGCGAGCGGGGCGCGTTGGTTCGCGACGGTTACGAGCGTAGCAGAAGCTATGAATGCCGCCGCCGCAGGCGCTGACGCGATCGTCGCGCAGGGCATGGAGGCGGGCGGCCATCGCGGCGCGTTCGACGCCGCGCAGGCCGAAAGCCGGATGGTCGGCCTCTTCTCGCTGCTGCCGGCCGTGGTCGACGCCGTAAATATCCCGGTCATCGCGGCTGGCGGAATCGCCGACAGCCGCGGCGTCGCGGCGGCGCTGCTCCTCGGCGCCTCGGCCGTGCAGGTCGGCACTGGCTTCTTGCGCAGTCCGGAAGCGAAACTGCCGGCGGCTTGGGCGGACGCGATCGGCGCGAGCGCGCCGGAGCAGACTTTGGTCACGCGCGCCTTTTCGGGCCGGGCGGGCCGCAGCCTCGCCACCGCTTACGCCCGCGCCGCCACGGCGCCCGAGGCGCCGGCGCCGGCGCCTTATCCGGTCCAGCGCGGACTGACCCGGGCGATGCGCGAAGCGGCGGTCAAGAGCAACGACATCGATCGGATGCAGGCCTGGGCCGGCCAGTCCGCCGGCTTGGCGCGAGCCCGTCCGGCCGGCGAAATCGCGACCGCGCTCTGGGAAGGCGCGCAAGCGCTGCTGAGTTGAACAGATTTACCCCCAGGGCCCGCGCCGCGCCGTATCGTACTTCCTTCGAGGATCGCGGCGGAAGGCGGCGGGGATGCCGGCGATGAGGACCGCCAGCACGCCGGTCAAGAAAATCCCGTCGAATGTCCCCGCGCCGCCGATCGAGGCGACCGGCGCGCCGAGGCCCTGAATCTTGTCGAGATTCAACAAATCCGCGCCGACAAGGGTGCCCATGCTGCCGCCGATATAGGCTAAGGGCGCGGCGCGGCTCCAGGAGAGGATCAAAGCCGTCGCGGCTGTCGCGACGGCCGGTACGAATGTCGGCAGGGCGATGCCAAGGTGAGGCACGGGCTGCGCCAGCCAATGAGTCACGGCGGCGACGCAGGCGATCGCCAAAACGCCGCGCAGCCAGATATCGTGATTGAACAGCAAATAGATCGAGACCAGTCCCGGAATCAGCGCGCCGCCGACATTCACGGCGATGATGGTCCCCGGCCAGTCCACTTCCCTCGGCACGACATAGCCGACGCCGAAAAAATAAATCACCTCTCCGGTCACTTCGTGCCGGCCCGGCAATTCGGTCACCGGAATATTGAAATAACTGCCGATGAGAGAGGCGATCAGCACCAGCATCGAGGCGCCGGAGCTGAGCCCGATGCTCAGATAGGCGTAGCGGAGCGCGCGGAGCTCCATGATGACGATGAGAATGAACACCGCGCCGATCAGAATCGAGAAGAACGGCAGCGCGATCGGCAAGTAGTGGAGATGGCTCATCAGGCTGGGCTCGCCTTCATGTGAGCGCGCGTAACGCGCCGCTCGCGTCTAAAGTTGCCGTAAAGTCGGGGCTCGCTGCTCCGGCGCTAACCGGCCGCGCGACGGCGTCTCGAGCCGCACCGACCTGCTGAAGCAACTCAAAGCCGCGGCGACGGTCACGATGATCCAAAGGCCGGCGGCTTCGCTCGACATTCCAGAGCCGTAGGCGTAGAGCGCGGCGCCCACGCAGACGCCGGTTTCGGCCGCCGTGACCGCCGCCAGATTTGGCGGCGCCGCCCCCGCTCGCGCGCGCAAGGCCGCAAACAGCGCGATCAACCCGGCCAGAGCAAGACTATGGACGACCAGGACTATCGGCGCCGCCGGTAGGTTGGCGGGAGCCAGAAAGAGGACCGCCGCCGCGCCGAGCGGGCCAAGCACGCTTGTCGCGAGCAGCGGCGGCCAAATATCGAGTTCGGCGTTGGCAAGGCCCGACCGCCGCGCCGGGTTTCGGACGAGACTCGCCGCGGCCAGCAAGCCGATGGCGACGGCGGCGAGCGCCAGCGTCAGCAACAGCGATCCGACGGAAATCGCGCCCATCCGGCTCAGTTCGATCAAAAACGCCAGATTGTGAGGCGCCCGCGCGACGAGCGGCGCAGCGAGCAGGATAAGCAAGCCGTCGCCCAATCCCCTCCGCGTGACGAGATCGGCGAGCACTATGAGAAGCGCAGTCGCGCCGATCGCGGTCGCGACAACGCCGAGGCGGAACGCCCACCCGCCCTCCTCGGCGAAACCGGCGACGCTTTCCAGCCCGACGGCGACGCCATAGGCCTGGAGACCGGCCAGGGCCAAAGCGAGACCTCGGCCGATGCGCGCCCAGCGCCCGGCGTGGTCGGGCTCCGCCGCCCAACGGGCCAGCGCCGGGATCGCCACGCGGCAGAGTTCGAGAATGACGTAGGCCAGAATGATCGGTGTGACGCCGAGCGTAAAAATCGACGCCCGCCCGAGCTGCGAAGACCCGAGCAAAAGGCGACGCAGTAGCTCAGCGTTCAGCCCGGGCAGGGGAATATGCGTGCCGAGGAAGAGGACAATCAGCGCGCCGATCGTGACCAGGCTCCGGGTCACTGGATCGGTTCGCGGATTGTAGGTCAGCGAAGTCGTCATGATTCCGCTCCGCGTGAAGCGAAGCGATCGCCCCTCGAGCGACGGCCGCGCCGTTTCGCCAAGCTTATGGGATCGCGCGCTGTTCAGCCTCCGAAAATATCGTTGGTTTGCGCCGTGACGCGTACGAACGTCGTTCGTTTCGACACTTCCTTGAGCTGAGTTGCGCCGATGTAAGTCATCATCGAACGTACGCCGCCGAGGATTTCGCCCATCGTATTTTCGACCGGGCCGCGATAGGGGGTCTCGACCGTTTTGCCCTCGGCTGCGCGATAATGGGCGACGCCGCCGGCGTATTTCTTCATCGCGGTTTCGGAAGACATGCCATAGAAGGTCATGCCGACCGGCACTTTCTCGCCGTTGCGCTCCTCGTATCGGATTTCGCCGTCGCATTCGTCGTGTCCTGCGAGCATGCCGCCGAGCATGACGAAATCCGCGCCCGCGCCGAAGGCTTTGGCGACGTCCCCAGGCGCGGTGCAGCCGCCGTCGGCGCAGACCTGCCCCTTCAGGCCGTGCGCCGCGTCGGCGCATTCGATAATCGCCGAGAGCTGCGGATAGCCGACGCCGGTCACTTTGCGGGTCGTGCAGACCGAGCCAGGCCCAATGCCGATTTTGACGATGTCGGCGCCTGCGAGGATCAACGCTTCCGTCATATCTCCGGTCACGACATTGCCGGCCATAATGATCGCGTCCGGACTGTCGTCGCGGGCGCGCTTCACGGTGTCCAGGAATTTCTCGGAATAGCCATTGGCCACGTCGAGGCAGAGATGCTTGATGGTCGTCCGCTTCCTCACCTGGGCAAGCTTGGCGAAATCGGCCTCGGTCGTGCCGATCGAATAGAAAGCGTGCGCGCCGTCCTCGCTGGCGAAAAAGTCGACGAGCGCCCTTTCGGGATAGTGCTTATGGAGGGCCGTCAGCGCGCCGAAACGGCCGAGCGCGCGCGCCATGGAAATCGTCCCGGTGACGTCCATATTGGCCGCAATCAGCGGAAAGCCGGTCCACTCCGTTCCCGTATGCAGAAACCGGAAGGTGCGGTGGACGTCGACCTCGTTTCGCGAGTTCAGCGTCGAACGTTTCGGACGGATGAGCACGTCTTTGAAGTCGAGCTTGATGTCGCTTTCGATGCGCATGAGATTTCCAAGTGAAAGGCCGCCTGATGGCGGCGGCGCGGCAAACGGCTTGATATCTGCTTGATGCTTACCACGTTCAAGGGCCCGCGGCCCATCCCGACGAAGGATGGGTCGCGGGCCCTTTTTTTATCGCCAGGGCGTCGCCGGCCTGATAATCGCACGGGTTCGGGAGGGCCCCTGCCGTCGCCGGCGGCGGCGCGATCAGAGCTCGAGGAGGAGGCATGCGACTGAAAGGAAAGAGCGCGGTCGTCACCGGCGGCGCGCAGGGTTTTGGCCTCGGCATCGCCGAAACCTTTGCTCGAGAGGGCGCTCGCGTCGCAGTGCTCGATTACAACGAGGAGGCGGCGAAAGCGGCTGCGACGACGATCGGCGGTGCGGCGATCGCGCTTGCTTGCGACGTTTCGAAGAAAGATCAGGTCGACGCCGCGGCCAAGGCGGCGATCGGCGCGTTCGGCCGCGTCGACATCGTCGTCAACAACGCCGGCACGACTTATCGCAACCGCCCGATGCTCGAAGTCGACGAGGCGGAGTTCGACCGTGTCTTCGCCGTGAACGTGAAGTCGATTTTTCTCATGGCTCACGCTTTCGTGCCCCATATGCGCGAGAAAGGCGGCGGCGCGATCATCAATATCGGCTCGACCGCTGGCCTCAGGCCGCGCCCAGGGCTCACATGGTACAACACCAGCAAAGGCGCGGTGCACCTGATGACGAAGTCCATGGCGGTGGAGCTCGCGCCGGACAAGATCAGGGTCTGCGCCCTAGCGCCGGTCGCCGGCGAGACGCCGCTTTTGTCGAGCTTCCTCGGCGAGGACACGCCGGAGCGCCGGGCCGCCTTTCGCGCCACCGTGCCGCTCGGCCGCTTCTCGACGCCGCAGGACATCGCCAATTCGGCGTTGTTCCTCGCCTCGGACGATGCGAATTTCCTCACCGGCGTGGTTCTCGAGGTCGACGGGGGCCGTTGTATCTAGGCCTTCGCCGCCGCGAGCCGCGCCACGCGCGCGTTTGTCGCGGCGCGCAGCTCGTCAGGCGCGATCGGAAAAACCGCGTTCGGCGCGCCCGCCGCGGCCCAGACGAGGTCATGGGCGAGCAGGTCTTCGTCCATGATCGTCTGAAGCGGGCTCGCATGGCCGAAAGGCGGAATCCCGCCGATCGCGAAGCCGGTCGTCTCGCGCACGAAGCGACCGTCCGGCCGCTCGAGAGTCTCGCCAATCAGGGCGGCGGCGAGCGTATCGTCGAGCCGATTGTCGCCGGCGACGAGAAAAAGGAAGGACTTGCCGCTTCTTTGCCCACGAAAGACGAGCGACTTGACGATCTGGGCGACTTTGCAGCCGCAGGCCGCCGCCGCCTCCTCCGCGGTGCGAGTCGACTGATCCATCAGATGCACGGCGATATCGAGACCGAGCGCCCGCGCAGCGTCATAGACCCTGCGCGGACTCGGCGGCAGATTGTCGGGCAACGTCGGGGCTGTCATGGCTGGCCCAATGCCGGCGCGGTGTGGCCGAGTCAAGCCGTGACGCCCGCTCCCGCGCCGAAAGTCTCGATCCTCGGCTGATAGGAGCTCGGCTTCGCGCCGACCGTCGCGCCGCCATGGATCATGCCTTGGATCTCGGCGCCGAAAAAGGTGTAGGGGAACGGTCGCTCCGGCGCGCTCGCTCGGTCGAGTCTCGCGGCGAGCTCCGCCGGCAGGGTGAAGTCCAGTGCTTGCAGATTGTCCTCCAGTTGGGCGAGCTTGGTCGCGCCGACGATCGTGGCTGCGACGCCCGGCCGATTGGCGATCCAATTGAGCGCGACTTGCGCCATGCTTCGCCCGATCTCCTTGGCCGCCGCCTCCAATTCGGCGACGATTGCAAAATTTCGCGGGGTGAATTTTTGAAAGCCGGGATTGGTCGAGCCCTTCAGGGTTTCTAACCGACCTGCGCCGGCGGCGCCGTTTTGGGTTGCCCGGTATTTCCCGCTAAGCAGCCCGCTCGCAAGCGGGCTCCAGACCATCACGCCCATTCCGTGCTCCGTCCCGAGCGACACGAATTCGTTCTCGATATTGCGTTCGGCGAGCGAATATTCGAGCTGCAGCGCCGAGATCGGCTCGTAGCCGCGCAATTCGGCGATCGTTTGCAGACGCGACACGTACCAAGCCGGGACGTCGCTCAAGCCGACATGCCGCACTTTGCCGGAACGAACGAGGTCGTCGAAGGTCCGGATCACCTCCTCCGCCGGCGTCACCCGGTCCCAAGCGTGCAAGATGTAGAGATCGATGTAATCCGTGTTGAGCCGCTTCAGCGAGCGTTCGATGGCGCGCAGCATGTTCTTGCGGCCGTTGCCGCCGGCGTTCGGATTGCCGGGCTCGGCGTTGAAGGTGAATTTCGTGGCGATCACCGCTTTATCGCGCAAGCCCCGTTCGGCGATGAACTCGCCGAGCCATGTCTCGCTGACGCCGTTCGTATAGGCGTCCGCCGTGTCGAAGAAATTGCCGCCTTCCTCGACATAGCGGTCGAACAGGCGCCGCGCCGTCTCCTTGTCCGCGCCCCAGCCCCAGTCGGTGCCGAAGGTCATCGTCCCGAGCGCCAAGCGGCTGACGCGAAGCCCGGAGCGGCCGAGCGTGTAATAGGCCATTGTCATTCGTCTTCTCCTTGTCAGAAGCAGCCGGCGCTGCGTCATGCGGCCAAGATGAGCCGCCGCGGATAAAACGAGAAGATGGTTTAATCTTGATAATTTATGCAATATGATTCATGAATGGATCGCGACTTGCTCGGCCATTTGCCGGTCATTCTCGCCGTGGCGCGCCGCGGCGGCTTCGCCGCGGCCGCGGCGGAGCTGGGCATGAGCCCCTCGGCGGTCAGTCATGCGGTTCGGCAGGTCGAGGCGCGGCTGGGCGCTGCTTTATTCAATCGGACGACGCGCAGCGTCGCGCTGAGCGAGGCGGGCAGATCGCTCATCGAGACCGCGTCGCCCGCGCTCCAGGACATCGACGAGAAGTTCGAGCAGATCAGGGCGCTGAAAGGACGGGTCAGCGGCCTGTTGCGGATCAACGCGCCCCGCCTCGCCTTGCCGCTCGTGATAACGCCGCTCGCTCCCGTACTCGCCAAGCGTTATCCAGATTTGATCCTCGAGATTGCGGCTGACGACTCGCTGTCCGATATTGTCGGGGCCGGTTTCGACGCCGGCGTCCGGCTCGGCGGCTTCATCGCCGAGGACATGGCGACGGCGCGATTGACTCCGCCGCTGAAGACGATTCTCGTCGCCTCCCCCGCCTATCTGAGCGAGCGAGGCAAGCCGAAATCGGTTGATGATTTGAAAAATCACAATTGCATCGGCTTCCGGCTGCCGAGCTCCGGCCGCCTCTACCGGTGGGAGTTGAAGGACGGCGCGCGCGACGTGGCGATCGAGATCAAGGGCACGATGATCGTCGACGATTCCCTGCTGGCGCGCGATCTCGCACTCGCTGGCGTCGGCCTCGCTTACACGTTCGAAGCCTTGGTTCGCCACGACCTCGCCGCGGGACGGCTGTCGGAGGTTTTGCCGGAGACCAAGTTGGAGGAGCCGGGCCTTTTCTTGTACTTCCCCCGCCGCGCCGCGTCCGCACCGAAACTGCGGGCGTTTATCGATGCGGCGCGAGAAAGGCTGGGAGCCAGACGCCGGTCAGCATAGCGCCGATCCGGCCGCCCGTACTTTCGCAAATGTCACTTCTTGATAACCATCTCGGCGAAATACCGGCGTCTCGATGCCGCTTTCGCGTATGATCGAGAGAATCGGGCCACGTACGGTCGAATTTCCGGTTTGGTGTTCGTATGCGTAAAGCGTTGCGTCGGCCGTCCACGATGGCCTTGGGGATCGCCGCTCTCGTCTCATGTCTGGCCTTCGGCTTGTGTCCCGCCTCTGCAACGCAACATATTGTCGTGATACCCGGCATTGGGCCCGGCGAGTCGCCGCCTCCGTCGCAATCTGCGCCCGCCTACTCGTCTGCGCCGGCCAGGGGCGCTTACGGCGGCGGCTTCATCGAATTTTTGGTCACCGGCGATTCGGGCGGCGAGCGGCCCGCGCGATCCGTCGCTCCGGCTCAGCCCGCGCCAACCTATGGACCGCCGCCGGCGCCCGCTTATTCGAACGCCTATGTCGCCTCGCTGCCGCAGGCGGCGACGGATCCGAGCGTCGAACGCGCCGCGCCGCCCGAAGAATTTCGTCGACGGGAAGTCGACTATGACGGCAAGGAAAAGCCCGGCACGATCATCATCGACACGCCGAACAAGTTTCTTTTTCTCGTCGAGCCAGGCGGACGCGCTATCCGCTACGGGATCGGCGTCGGCCGACCGGGCTTCGAATGGTCAGGCGTCAAGGCGATCACGCGCAAGGCGGAATGGCCTGACTGGACGCCGCCGGCGCAAATGCTGCTGCGTCGTCCCGATCTGCCAAGGCGTATGGAGGGCGGCCCCGGCAACCCGCTCGGCGCCCGTGCGCTCTATCTCGGTTCGTCGCTCTACCGCATCCACGGCACCAACGAGCCTTGGACGATCGGGCAGAACGTTTCGTCCGGCTGCATCAGGATGATGAACCAGGACGTGATCGACCTTTACGACCGCGTTTCGGTCGGCGCGAGGGTGATCGTACTTTAAGCACGCGATCCGCCGCGCGACATGCAAAGGGCCGCTTCGCCGCGCCGGCGAAGCGGCCCTTTCTTTTCAGCGGCTAACAAATCTCTAGGTGTCGAAGCTACCGCTGTCGTCGAAACCGCCGCCGTCGTCGAAACCGCCCGAATTGTCGGCGGCGTCCTGGATGTCGTCCTGATCCTGGTCCAGGTCCTGCTGAGCGTCCTGCGCCTGGAGGGCCGACGGATCGGAATTGTCATAATAATTGTTGATCACCGTCTCGCCACCGCCGAGGCCGCCCATTCCATAGCCGCCGCCGAAAGCCCCGAAGCCGCCATGGCCGCCGAACAGGCCGCGCAGCGCGTCGGCCGCCATGACGCCGCCGGCGACGCCGGCCGCCGTGGTCAAGGCGTTGTGCAGAAAGCCGCCGCCGGCGGGAGGCGCGCCCCAAGGTCCGGCGCCGGGCGGGGGGCCATAATTCTGCTGGGGCTGATAAGAGGACTGCGAGCCATAGGGCGGGGCTTGCGAGCCTGGCTGCCTGGCGTAAGCGCTCGCGTCGTAATTGCTGCGCGGCGCCGGCGCGTTCTGGCCGCCGCCGAACAACGACCGGCCGAGATTGCCAAGGAAGCTGGATTCCTGCCGGGGAGGGGGCTCTTGGCCGTTGAGCTGCGCCTCGAGCTCCTGAATGCGCTTGGCCGCGGCCTCTAGCGCTTGCTGCTGGACGAGCACGGTCTGCGCCAAGACATAGGGCGCGTGCGGCTGCATGCGAACAGCGTCATTGATGAAAGCCTCGGCTTCCGGGTCGCGTTGGTTCGAAGCCGTTGAGGCGACGCGCTGGAACAAATCGCCGAGCAATTGGCGTTCCTGGGGGGTCATAGACGTCTCCCGTTCGGGCTAACCGCCCGGCCAGCATATGGTCGAAGATCGCGGCTGATCCAAGACCGGGCCCGTATGAATTTTCGGCAATTTTCGCCGGCGCGGAAGATCAGGCGGCGACTTTTACGCCGAAGCTCTTGGCCAGAAACAAGCCGCCGTGCCGCAGGCCGGCATGGTCGATGCCGTGGGCGATCCCGAGCGACAAATGCCACTGGCAGGGAATATTCGCCTTGGCGAGCGCCTCGCCGGATTCGAAGAGGGCGTCGAACGGAATGAGTTGATCCTGGTCGCCATGGATGAGCAGAATGGGCGGCGGCGCGCCGCTCGCGTCCTTGGCCGTCGCTTCGGAAAGCTGTTCCGGCCCGACCAGGACGCCCGAATAGCCGAGAATCGCGGCCGGCGCCCGCTTGCGTCGCAAGCCGACATGCAGCGCCATCATCGTCCCCTGGCTGAAGCCGACCAGAGCGAGTCGGGATTCGTCGAGGCCGTATTTGGCGAGCTCGGCGTCAAGAAAGGCGTCGAGAATCGGCCGAGCCTTAACGACGCCGCGCCAGCGCTCGTCGGGATCGCGCATGGTCAGGGCGAACCATTGTCGTCCCATCGACGATAGGCCGCAGGGCTCAGGCGCGTGCGGCGAGACGAAAGCCGCATCGGGCAACAGAGCGCGCCACTGCCGGCCAATTTCGATGAGATCGTTCCCATCCGCGCCATAGCCGTGCAGGAAAACGACAAGTTGCTTGGCTTGGCCGCTCTTCGGCTCAATGCGCGGTCCGTTCAGGAGATCGGCCATGGACGCTCCGGTCTAAAAGTCGCCTTGCCTCTATCTTCAAGCGCCGGCGAGCGCCATGCCCTCCCGCCCTTGGCGGACCGCGCGGTAATAAGCCCAAAGCAGCCGCGCGGCGACGCCGCGCCATGGCCGCCAGCGCTCGGCGATTTTGCGCAAGGCTTTATCATCCGGGCGCTTTTTCAAGCCGAGGGCGAGCCGCGCCGCTTCCTGCAGAGCGAGGTCGCCGGCCGGAAAGGCGTCGGGATGGCCGAGGCAGAACAGGAGGAAGATGTCGGCCGTCCATGGCCCGATTCCTTTGATCGCCACTAAGGCGCGATGGGCGTCTTCGGCGCCGAGGAGGGCGAGGCCGGCAAGGTCGAGCGCGCCAAACTGGACGGCCTCGGCCAGCGCGCGCAGAGCGCGCATCTTTGGCGAAGAGAGGCCGCAGGCGCGGAGCGCGGCGTCGTCGGCAGCGAGAATACTGGCGGCGCCGAGCGGGCTCAGATTGGCCTCGACCCGCTTGAAGATCGCATTGGCGCTGGCGGTCGAGACCTGCTGCGAGACAATGATCCAAACAAGACCGGCGAATCCGGGTTCGCGGCGGCGCAAGGGCGGCGGGCCGCCTGACGCAACGAGCTTAGGGATGACGATGGGATCAAGCGTCATCAGCGCGTCGACGGCGATTCGCAACGTCGCCTCGCCGTCGATGAGCGGACCCGGATGATAAATATTCGCCAGCGGCGCTCGCCGGCGCCGCCGCGCCGCGTTCTTGGGCTGCTTGGCGCTAAAACGCGGCTTCTTGGCCGTCGTCTTCTTTCGCGCGGTCGCGGATTTGCCGGCGCTCTTGCGGGCGCGGCCTTTTTTCCCAACAGTGACGCGCATTCGTTTTCGTTCCCGCAACGAAGCCTCCGGATGGCGAACGCCCAGCAGCGCCCGGTCTATCGATTCGCGCCCACCCCGAACGGCCGCCTCCATCTCGGCCATGCTTATTCTGCGCTGATCAACGCGCAAAGCGCCGAGCGATTCGGCGGACGCCTGCTGTTGCGCATGGAGGACTTGGACCGTTCGCGTTGCAAGCCCGCGTATGAAATGGCGGCCATCGAGGACCTCGCCTGGCTCGGCCTTACATTCGAGCCGTCGATACGCCGCCAGAGCGAGCATCCCGCCGATTATGAAGCCGCTTACCGCGATCTCGAAGCGCAGGGCCTCCTCTATCCATGCTTCTGCGCCAAGTCCGAGATCGAAAAAGCGTCGGCCGCCGCCGGACTGGGCCACGATCCCGACGGCGCGCCGCTTTATCCCGGGACCTGTCGCGCGCGGCGCATAGAGGCGCCCCAGGGCGCTGCGCGGGCCTTGCGGCTCGACATGGCGCGAGCTCTGGCGCGCGCGCCGCGCGAACTCTTCTGGCGCGAATTCGGCGAGGGCGAGCGCGAGCGTTTGCAGCGCGCCGATCCCGCCGCTTGGGGCGACATCGCGCTGAAGCGCCGCGGCGCGGCGGCGACTTACCATGTCGCCGTCGTGGTCGACGACGCTCTGCAGGGGGTGACTGACGCGATGCGAGGGCGAGATCTCTTCGCCGCGACCAGCCTGCATCGGCTCTTGCAGGAGCTGCTCAAGCTGCCGGCCCCGCGCTATCGCCACCACCGCCTGGTTCTCGACGCGAAAGGCGAGAAAATGTCGAAAAGCGCGTCCTCGACGCCGTTGGTCCGGCTGCGCCAGGAGGGCGTTTCGGCGGCCGACATCCGCGCGGCGTTGGGCTTTGCGCCGGCGCCTGCGCAGCCTCGATTGGCGGTCCGGCTCAGTTGACCTTCTGCGCGAGCGGCTTCAGCGCCGGCGCGGGGCCGGGCGCTTGCGCGACCGGCGTGGCGTTCGGCGCTTGGCCGATCAATTGATCGATGCGGTCGCGCTCGCGCTTGAATGCGGCCAACATCTTGCCGTCGAATTCGCGCGTGCGCGCCAGCTTGATCGCCATCGGATCGACGAAGCGGCCATTGACGATGACTTCGTAGTGGAGGTGGGGGCCGGTCGCTAAGCCCGATTGGCCGAGATAGCCGATCACCTGGCCCTGGTTGACATGGGCGCCTTCGACGACGCCGCGGGCAAATCCCGACAAGTGCGAATAGGTGGTCACATAACCGTTGGCGTGCTGGATCTCGATCCGGCGGCCATAGCCTTGCTCGCCGTTGCCGGCCTTGATGACGACGCCGTTGCCGGCGGCAAGAACCGGCGTGCCCATAGCGTTCGCCCAATCGACGCCGGTATGCATGCGCGCGTAATGCAGGATCGGGTGAAAGCGCATGCCGAAAGACGACGTCATTTCGCCGGCGACGATCGGCTTCCGGATAAGGAATTTTCGGACGGAGCGGCCGTTCTCGTCGTAATAGTCGACCCGGCCGTCGTCAGGCGTCTGGAAGCGGTAATACTTGAAGGTCTGATCGCGCGCCGTGATCATGCCGAAGAGCAATTCGGGGCGCGAATCGACGTCGTCCGGCTCAGAGTAGAGCGCCTCGAGCGAATCGCCGCCGCTCACGCCGCGCTGAAAGTCGACGTCGTTGGCGAAGGCCTTGACCATTTCCTCGATGATCGGCTTCGGCACGCCCTGCTTGAGCACGGTCTGGTAGAGGCTCTCGTAGAGGCTCATGCCGCCGGAATCGTCCGGATTCGCTTTCTTGGCCGCTAGCGGCGGCAGGGTCACGGCCACGTAATCGCCGGCGTCGTTTGCCGCGACCGTCGCCTTGAGCTGCTCATCCGCATAGAGGGAGACGCGAGCGATCTTGCGGGATCCGCCGGCCTCCGCCTCGGCGAAGGTTAAGAGCGCCTTCTGACCATCGACGATCAACCCCCCATTCTTTGCGCCAAAGGCCGTGACGATTTTGTCGGCGTCGGTCTTTGTCGCGCCATTCGCGATCAGCAACTCGGCCAAGGTCTCGCCATGGCGCAAAACGACCAGCCGCTCCGACGATTCCGCTTCATCGCTCGACGGACTGCGCGCCGCGTTCGTAACGTTTTCTGGGACCATGCGCACATCGATCGAGGCGAAAGGCGCGTTCGTCCCGACCGCGCCGGCGGCGGCGTAGGCGAGGCCGCCGACCGGGTCGAGTCCGGCGCGGCTGGTGCGCGTCAGCAAAAGTTGCGGGGGTATGGGCGGCGCGTTCTTGGCCGCGGCGACGGCGCGGAGCGATTCGGCGACTTCGGCCTGGGCTTCGGCCGCGCTGAGCCGATCGGCGACCGAAACCGCGTCGGCGCCGGTCAGGTCGCGCGTCGTGAAGGTCACGTCGGCGTCATCCTGAACCGCGCCCGTATCGATCGGCTGATCTGGCTCCTCGGTCGAGCCCGCCGTCAGCTTGAGCGGGTTGAATTCCGGCACTTCGCCGGCGAAGCCCGTGGGCGTGGTCGTCAGCGTCGTCGATAGATGGGTAAAAACCCGCGGCTTGACGACTTCTTTATCGCCGACTTTGATCGTCGTCGCGGCGCGGAACGTCTGCTTGGCGGCGACGATATCGACCGGCCGCACCAGCCGGTCGCCTTTGCCCGGATTGACCCCGGGCTCCTGCCCGCTGGACGGACGCGCCGCCGTCGCCAGTTCCGGGGCCTCGGCGAAATTGGATTCGCGGTCGAGGCCGAGATAGAGCGCCGAGCCGACCAGGGCGACGCCGCAAAGGCCGGTCAGCACTGCCCCGGTCAACCAGCGGAAGGAGATGTTGCGTCGCTCGTGATGGTCTGGGCGACGCTCGCCGGCCTCGATCGGCTGTTCGCGGCCAAGATCGACAACGGCGCGTGACGGGCCGGCGCGGCGTTGCGCTAGGGCGATCGTGGCGGCCAAACTGGTCTCAAGCTCCCCTCGTCAAACCGATCGGACGGCCGCCTTTTGGCTTAGTTGATGCGCGCGAAATTAAACTTCGGGCGAGCGCCGTCAACCGCAGCGCTGGGTAGAAGTCGCGGCAAACCGTGGCGCGAGTTGGGCGGATGCGGCTGGGCGACCGCGCGGGACGGGGCCGGTTTTCCACAGGGGCGCCGGGATCGGCCCGACGCATGAACTTTTTTCAAAAACCGTTTGACAGTCCAAAGGCCCCGCCCTATATACCCGCTCACCGACGGCGACGACGCCTTGGGCGGTCGAAGAGCCATCCGGTTTTCGTGAGCTTCTCAGGCTGATGCCTCCCGGCCGCAAGGTTGGGGCGAAGACGGTTCGGTTTTTTTGGAGGCGCGAGCTTCCAGCCGTGACTATCTGCTGTTTGACAATCGAATCGGAAGAAAGAGAAACGTGGACGGCGGAGGTCCTTGCGGATCGTCCTCTTAAACGAGGTCGGTCGAAGAGACACTCTGACGGTCACGTGAATGAGTTCATCGCGTTTCGAGGCGAAAGCCTCGAACGGATGTGCTCGGAACTCGTCAAGAGTTTAGTGACCAGTCAGGACAAAGTTCTCATTCAACTTGAGAGTTTGATCCTGGCTCAGAACGAACGCTGGCGGCAGGCTTAATACATGCAAGTCGAACGGGCGTAGCAATACGTCAGTGGCAGAC
>JAJPHH010000089.1 GCA_021325385.1 Alphaproteobacteria bacterium | reverse complement strand
GCGGCGATGAGATTCGAGAGCGCGCTGGCGGCGATCGGCAGGGCGTAGGAATGGCTGAAGTCGAAGGCGAAGCCGGCGGCGGTCGGGCCGACCAGAGTGCCGAACGCGACGCTCGTATAGAGCGCCCCGATAATGCCGCTGATCGCGCGACCGCCAAAAATATCCATGACAACGGCCGGCAGAATGGCGACCCATCCGCCATAAAACACGCCGTAGACAAAGGCGAACAAAGCAAGCGGCCAGAAGCTGGTCGCCAGCGCCCAGGAGCCAAGCGCCAGCGCCATTCCCAAGAACATCGCCAGGAGAGCGGCGCGACGGCCCATCCGATCGGCGAGGCCGCCAAGGAAGAAACGACCCGCCGTGCTGCCGATTCCGATCATGCCGACGAGCAGAACCGCCGCGGATTGCCCGACGCCGTGGCCGACCGCGTAAGGTACGAGATGGACGAACGGGACGAACACGCCGAACGAAGCGGCCAGACAAGCCGCATAAAGGCTGACGAAGGCCCGCGAGCGCGCAGCGTCCCCCAACGAAGCGCCGGCGGGCGCCTCCGCGCCGGCCTCAGGCGCGAGAGCGTCGCCGTCCGGCGCTGCGCCGCGATTGCGAGGGTCGTCTTCGATCAGCAGCGCCAAACCGCCGCCGACGATCGCCGCCAAGCCGCCGAGGATCAGGTAGGCCTCGCGCCAGCCGAACGCCGCGATCAAAGCCGAGGCGAGCGGCGGCATGACGAGCGTGCCGACGCCAATGCCGCTGACCGCCAGGCCCGATGCCAAGCCGCGCCGACGCGAAAACCAGCGCTGCACCGCGCCGACGGCGGGAACGTAGGAGCAGCCGATTCCGAGCCCGACGCCGAGGCCATAGGCCGCATAGACTTGCGTCAGGCTGCGGGCCAAGCCTGCCACGGCAAGGCCAAGCCCGGTCAATAGCATGCCGAGGACCGCCAAACGCCGCGCGCCCCATCGGTCGGCAAGGGGACCGCTGACGATTCCCAGCCCGAAATAGAAGAAGGCGGCGATCGAGAACACGACCGAGAGCGAGCCGAGCGACGCGGCGAAGTCCTTCTGTAGCGCCTGAATGAAGGCGCTGAACGTATAGGCGCAGCCAAAGCCGGCGAACGTGACCGCGAAAGTCGCTAGGACCACCCACCAGCCATAGAACAGGCGGTTCGGGCTTGATCCGACGTCTGCGCTCATGAGCGCCTCCTATGGCCGCCGAAAGAGCCTGATCGGGATCGCGGCGACGATTGAAGCTCGCCAATCTGTTTTCGGCGCAAACTGCCGACCACAAGCAAGATCGCAGGCTTAGCTGTGAACTTTCAGGAGGCGGAGGGCGCGCTCGATAAATTCATTGCAGCAACGCGTACGTTTTTTAGCTCATCGCGCTTTTTCTGGCGCCGTCCGGCTCGCCCGCCGCCTTTTCCTTCCGACCGCGGCTTCGTAGCTTTGCGGCGAGCCATTCCAATGTCGGATCCTTGATCCCGACCTCCTCCAGATGGGCGACGGTGTTGAGAATATACTCGGCGTTCGGGCCCGAACGCCCCTTCGCCGTCGCGGTCAGGCGCAACAAGTCCTCGCGATCGAGCGCGCCGGCATATTGCGGATGGCGGCGGTCGGCGACATAGGTCAAGGCGGTCACGACCGCGCCTTCCCAGAGAAGGACGCGCACGTACTTTTCAAGATAGACGGAGGTGACTTGCTCGCGTTCGCGCAGATAGGCGATCGTCGCCTCGCGATCCTCGCCGGCGACGCGGAACGCAGCGCCGTGACAGGCGCCGCCGCGATCGAGGCCGAGCACCAGGCCTGGCCTCTCCTGAGTGCCGCGATGAACCCAGGAATAGACGCAGAGACTGCGCCGCCAGCCGCGGACCAATCCGTTCTGCCGCTCGAGGAAGGAAAAGCCGGGCCGCCACATCAGCGAGCCGTAGCCGAACACCCAGAGATCGCCAGTCGCGGGGCTGGCCGCCTCGGCCTGGCCGCTCGCCCTCATCCTCTCATCCCCCGCCATTCTCCGTCGCCTGCCGGCCGAAATCGGGCGCGGCGGTCTCCTGGCCCTGCTCGATAATGCCGCGGCGGATGGCGCGGGTTCGGGTGAAGAGTTCGAACAATTTGTCGCCCTCGCCCCAGCGGATCATCCGTTGCAACGCGGCGAGGTCTTCCGTGAACCGTCCGAGCACTTCGAGCACGGCGTCCTTGTTGTTGAGGAACACGTCGCGCCACATGGTCGGATCAGAAGCGGCGATGCGGGTGAAGTCGCGGAAGCCGCCGGCCGAAAATTTGATCACCTCGGCGCTCGTCACCTCTTCGAGATCCGCGGCCGTGCCGACGATGTTGTAGGCGATAAGATGCGGAACATGACTGGTCATCGCCAGGACGAGGTCGTGATGCTGAGCGCTCATGACCTCGACCTGGGAGCCGAAGGATTCCCACAAGGCTTTGACGCAGGCGATCGCGTCCGCATCCGTGTCCTCTGGCGGGGTGAGGATGCACCAGCGCCGCCGAAATAACGTGGCGAAGCCGGAATCCGGCCCGGAATATTCCGTGCCGGCGACGGGATGGGCCGGGACGAGCCGCACATGGGCTGGAAGGCGCGGCTGCAGCGCGGCGATCACCGCCGATTTGACCGAGCCGACGTCAGTGACGATCGCGCTCTCCTTCAAATGCGCCGCAATTTCTCCGGCGATCGCGGCGTTGGCGCCGACCGGCGCGCAGAGGATGACGAGATCGGAATCGCGAACGGAGGCGGCGAGGCTCGGCGCAATCTCGTCCGCGATCTTCAGTTCGCCGACCCGGCGGAGCACGTTCGGGTCGGCGTCGGCGGCGATGATCTTCGAGGCGGCGTTCATCCGCCGCGCCGCGCGCGCGACCGACGAGCCAATCAGGCCGAGCCCGATCAGCGTGAGACGTTCGACGATCGGCTTGTCGAGAGGACGGCCGAGATCAGCCACGCGCTCGCCCCATGAAGTCGGCGAGCGCGGCCACGAGGCCGTGGTTCGCTTCTTCGGTTCCGACGGTTAGACGGAGGCAATGCGGCAAGCCATAGGCGCCGACCGCGCGCAAGATATAGCCGCGCGCGGTGAGGAAAGCGTCCGCCGCCTTGGCGTCGCGCCCGTCCTCGTGCGGAAAATGCAGCAGCAGGAAATTGCCGACGCTGGGCGTCACCTTAATGCCGAGACGCTCGATCTCGTCGGTCAACCACGGCAGCCAGCGCTGGTTATGCGCCGCCGCCTTGTCGACATGCGCCTGATCGCCGAGCGCGGCGATCCCCGCTTCGATCGCGGCGCCGTTGACGTTGAACGGGCCGCGGATTCGGTTCAGCGCGTCGATGATATGTGCCGGGCCATAGGCCCAGCCGAGACGCAGATTGGCGAGGCCGTAGATTTTCGAGAAGGTGCGCGTCATCAGCACGTTCTCGCTTTCGGCGGCGAGTTCGATGCCCGCGGCGTAGTCGTTGCGAGCGACATATTCCGCATAGGCCGCGTCGATGACCAGCAGGACGTGCGGCGGCAGCCCGGCGTGAAGCCGCTTGACCTCGGCGAACGGCAGGTACGTCCCGGTCGGATTGTTCGGATTGGCGAGAAAGACGACCTTGGTCCGCCTGCTGACCTTCGCAAGCAAGGAATCGACGTCGGCGCGATATTCTTTTTCCGGCGCGACAACCGGAATCGCCCCGGCGGCGCGGGTGACGATCGGATATTCGAGAAAGCCGTGCTGGGTGTAGAGCCCCTCGTCGCCCGGGCCGAGATAGGCGTGGGCGACCAATCCGAGCAGGTCGTCCGAGCCGTTGCCGCAGATGATTCGGTCCGGATCGAGCCCATAGCGCTTGCCGATCGCCTCGCGTAAGCGCGACGCGGCGCCGTCGGGATAGACGGCGAGATGGGCGGCGTTGGCGCGAAACGCCTCGATCGCGGCCGGCGACGGGCCGAGCGGCGTCTCGTTGGAGGAGAGCTTGAAGACTTTGGCGATTCCGAGCGCAGCGCTCTTGCCCGGCACGTAGGCGTCGATCGCCATGACATTGGCTTTGGCCGCGGGCCGCGAAAGGACGTCTGAGGACATGGACGAAAGGGCTCCGACAGTATCAAGGATTCAGCGCTTCGCCGAAAAATCGAACCGCGCCGCATGGGCGCCGACTTCCGTCAGCCGCAGGTCGCTCGCGCCAGTCTTGCGCAGAACCGTAGCTAACGTCTCCGCTTCGACCGCGCCCGGCCGGGCGACGAGCAGCGACAAACCCATGCCGTCGGCGGCGTTGCCGATGATCTCGGCGCCGATCTCGGCGAGGGCGGACGGATAGTCGCCGCGCCAGCGGTCGAGCGACGCCGCTTCGATCACCACGTCCCGGGCGGCGCCGTCGGCGAGCGGCTTGGCGATGACGAAAACCGGCATGCCGGCCGGATGATCGGGCCGCTCGACCATTGGCAGGCGAGCGATGATTTTCGGCGCCGAGGGCGGCGCGAGCCGCATCCACCAGGCGCCCGCCGCCGCGCCGCCATCCGCCGCGAACATGCCGAGATCGCCCTTCGCCTCCGCCACGGCTTGGATCACGCCGGCGGCGCTGAGGTGGGATATGCAGGGCACAGTGAAGCCGAAATGGAAGCGGGCCGAATCGCGCATCGGCGCGTCGCCGTGCGACATGTCGCAATGAACCGAATAGGGCGCCTGGACATAGGTGAAGGTCGAGATGATGACCCGCCATATGCTCTCGACCGTGTCGAGCGGCAGCAGCCCGCGATGGCGCTCGGCCAGGGCGCGCATCATCG
>JAJPHH010000051.1 GCA_021325385.1 Alphaproteobacteria bacterium | reverse complement strand
CTGTTCATCATCTTCGACCTGGAGGTCGCCTTCCTGTTTCCGTGGGCCGTCGCCTTTCACGATATCGGCGCCTTCGGCTTCTGGTCGATGATCGCCTTTCTCGTCGTCCTGACCGTGGGCTTCGTTTACGAGTGGAATAAAGGAGCGTTGGAATGGGACTGAGCGCCGCCCCGGCGACGGCGCCGCGCCGGATTCTCGATCCCGCCGGCAAGCCGATCGGCGAAAAAGATCCTTTCTTCGGCGAGGTCAATGACCAGCTCGCCGACAAGGGCTTCTTCGTCGCCGCTTCCGACGATCTCATCCAATGGGCGCGCACCGGCTCGTTGATGTGGATGACCTTCGGCCTCGCCTGCTGCGCCGTCGAAATGATGCAGATGTCGATGCCGCGTTATGATTGCGAACGTTTCGGCTTCGCGCCGCGCGCTTCGCCTCGCCAGTCGGACGTGATGATCGTCGCGGGCACGCTGACCAACAAGATGGCGCCCGCTCTGCGCAAGGTCTATGACCAGATGCCGGAGCCGCGCTACGTGATTTCGATGGGCTCCTGCGCCAATGGCGGCGGCTACTATCATTATTCCTATTCCGTGGTGCGCGGCTGCGATCGCGTCGTGCCCGTCGACATCTATGTGCCGGGTTGTCCGCCGACGGCGGAAGCGCTGCTCTATGGCGTGCTGCTGCTGCAGAAGAAGATTAGGCGCACGGGGACGATCGAGCGCTGACGGTTAGAAATTCGGGGAGGCCGATCGAGCGGCGCGACCGGGCAGGTCGCTGATAATGCTGCGCGCCGGCCTGATGAAAGGGCAGGGGATCGCCGCGCCAGGCGCGGCTTGAGAGGCGCTATGGACGACGTTCTGAGAAATCTCGGCGACGAGATCGTCGCCGCCTTGCCAGGCGCGGTCTCGAGCGCCGAAGTCAAGATCGGCGAATTGACGATTGACGCCGAGGCGGCGCGCATCGTCGAGGTTCTGACGTTCCTGCGCGACGATCCGCGCTGCCAATTCGTCTGCTTCATCGATCTCTGCGGCGCCGACTACCCGGAGCGCGGCAAACGCTTCGATGTCGTTTACCACCTCCTGTCGCCGAAGAAGAATCTCCGCATTCGCGTCAAGGTCCAAACCGACGAGGCGACGCCGGTCCCTTCGATCGTCGCCGTCTATCCGGCCGCGAATTGGTGCGAGCGCGAGGCTTATGACTTGTTCGGCGTACTTTTCGACGGTCATCACGACCTGCGGCGTATTCTTACCGATTACGGCTTCGAAGGTCATCCTCTGCGGAAAGACTTCCCGATGACGGGTTTCGTCGAGGTCCGCTACGACGACGCCGAAAAACGCGTTCTCTATGAGCCGGTGCGGCTCAATCAAGAGTTCCGACAATTCGACTTTCTCTCCCCATGGGAGGGGCGGCCGAGATTGCCCGGCGACGAAAAGGCGAACCAGTGAGCGCGCCCATGACCGAGCAAAATCTCCGCAACTTCGCCATCAATTTCGGGCCGCAGCATCCGGCGGCCCATGGCGTTCTGCGTCTCGTGCTGGAGCTCGACGGCGAAGTGGTCGAACGTGTCGATCCGCATATCGGCCTGCTTCACCGCGGCACCGAGAAGCTGATGGAGGCGCGCACCTATCTACAGAACACGCCCTATTTCGACCGGCTCGATTATGTCGCGCCGATGAATCAGGAGCACGCTTTCTCTCTCGCCGTCGAGAAGCTGCTCGGCGTCGCCGCGCCGCGCCGCGCCCAACTGATCCGTGTGCTCTATCTCGAAATCGGCCGGCTTCTATCACACCTGCTCAATGTGACGACGCAGGCGATGGACGTGGGCGCGCTGACGCCGCCGCTCTGGGGTTTCGAAGAGCGCGAGAAGCTGATGATTTTCTACGAGCGCGCTTCGGGCTCGCGGATGCACGCCAACTACATCCGTCCGGGCGGCGTTCACCAGGATCTGCCGCCCAAGCTCATCGACGATATCTACGATTTCTGCGATCCGTTCCTGAAGGTCTGCGACGATCTCGAGGAGCTGCTCACAGAAAACCGCATCTTCAAGCAACGCAATGTCGATATCGGCGTCGTCTCGCTGGAGGATTGCTGGGCCTATGGCTTCTCGGGCGTGATGGTGCGCGGCTCGGGCGCGCCCTGGGATTTGCGTAAAGCGCAGCCCTACGAGTGCTACGAGGAGATGGATTTCGACATTCCGGTCGGTAAAAACGGCGATTGCTACGATCGGTATCTGATCCGCATGGAGGAGATGCGGCAGTCCGTCGAAATCATGAAACAGTGCTGCGAAAAGCTGCGCAGCGCTTCCGGCGGCGGCCCGGTGGTCGTCGAGGACGGCAAGATCGTGACGCCGCGGCGGGACGTGATGAAGCGCTCGATGGAGGCGCTCATCCATCATTTCAAGCTTTACACCGAAGGGTTCAAAGTTCCGGCGGGGGAGGTCTATGTGGCCGTGGAGGCGCCGAAAGGCGAATTCGGCGTCTATCTCGTCTCCGACGGCACCAATAAGCCGTATCGCTGCAAGATTCGCGCGCCCGGTTTCCTGCATCTGCAGGCGATGGATTTTCTCTGCCGCAAGCACATGCTGGCGGACGTGTCCGCGATTTTGGGTTCGCTCGACATCGTGTTCGGCGAGGTGGATCGGTAGGAACGTTTCGAGGCGGCGCCTCGCGCGCAGCCGCGTAAAAGGTTGAAGCATGTCGGTTAGAAGATTGGCTGAAGAGCAGCCGACCAGTTTCGAGTTCACGCCCGAGAACCGGGCCTGGGCCGATCAGCAGATCGCGAAATATCCGCCGGGTCGGCAGAACTCGGCGGTGATCTCGCTGCTTTGGCGGGCCCAGAAGCAGAACGATTATTGGCTCTCCAAACCGGCGATCGAGAAAGTCGCCGAGATTCTCGGCATGCCCTATATCCGCGTGTTGGAGGTCGCGACCTTCTACACGATGTTCAATCTCGCGCCGGTCGGGCGACAGCACGTGCAACTCTGCGGCACGACGCCCTGCATGCTGCGCGGCGCGGAGGACTTGAAGAGGGTCTGCGAAAGGCGGATCGGGCCGGTCGGCAGCGTCGCCAAGGACGGCGCCCTGTCCTGGGTCGAAGTCGAGTGCCTCGGCGCCTGTTGCAACGCGCCGATGGTGCAGATCAATGACGATTATTACGAGGACCTGACCGCCGAAAGTTTCGAGAAATTGCTCGACGATCTCGTCGCCGGCCGCCCGGTCAAGAAGGGCTCGCAAATCGGCCGCGTCTCGTCCGAGCCGGTTGGCGGGCTGACCTCGCTGATCGATCCTTCCATCTACAAGAGAACCAGCCCGACGAGCGGCGCCGGCCTCGAAGACAGCGCCGCCAAGAAGCCGGGCGAGCCCGCCAATGTTCAGGAATCGCCGGCGCCGTCGCCGCCGATCGCCGACTCAACCGCTCCGAGACGTCAGTAATGCTCGCCGACAAGGATCGCATCTTTTTAAATCTCTACGGTCTGCAGGATTGGGGCCTCGACGGCGCGCGCGCCCGCGGCGGCTGGGACAACACCAAAGCCATTCTCGACAAGGGCAGGGACTGGCTGGTCGCCGAAATGAAAGCTTCGGGCCAGCGCGGACGCGGCGGCGCCGGCTTTCCGACCGGCCTTAAATGGTCGTTCATGCCGAAGAATGTCGACCCCCAGCGGCCGCATTATCTCGTCGTCAACGCCGACGAATCCGAGCCAGGCACCTGCAAAGATCGCGAGATCATGCGCAACGATCCGCATCTTCTCGTCGAGGGCTGCCTGATCGCGGCCTGCGCCATGGGCGTTCACGCCTGCTACGTCTATGTCCGCGGCGAATTCATTCTGGAGCGCGAACGTCTGCAAGCGGCGGTCGATCAGGCCTATGAGGCCAAGCTGATCGGCAAGGACAATATCCACGGCTGGCCGTTCGACCTCTACGTCCATCACGGCGCCGGCGCTTACATTTGCGGCGAAGAGACCGCGCTGCTCGAAAGCCTCGAAGGCAAGAAGGGCATGCCGCGGCTGAAGCCGCCGTTCCCGGCCAATATGGGTCTTTACGGCTGTCCGACCACGGTCAACAATGTCGAGACGATCGCGCAAGTGCCCGACATCATGCGGCGCGGCGCGGCATGGTTCGCCGGCATCGGCCGGCCGAACAATTCCGGCACCAAGCTCTTCTGCATTTCCGGCCATGTCGAGAGGCCGTGCAATGTCGAAGAAGCGATGGGCGTGCCGCTGCGCGAACTCCTGGAAAAGCACGCCGGCGGCGTACGCGGCGGCTGGGACAATCTGCTCGCCGTCATTCCTGGCGGGTCGTCCATGCCGCTGATTCCCGCCGGCGCCGATCAGGCGGACACGCTGCTGATGGATTTCGACGGCTGCCGCGAGAAGAAATCGGCGCTGGGGACGGCGGCGGTGATCGTCATGGACAAATCCACCGACATCATCAAGGCGATGACCCGCATCTCTTATTTCTACAAGCATGAGAGCTGCGGCCAATGCACGCCATGCCGCGAGGGCATGGGCTGGATGTGGCGCGTGCTGACGCGCATGTCGGAAGGCCGGGCGAAAAAGAGCGAAATCGACATGCTGATGGAGGTCACCACGCAGATCGAAGGCCATACGATCTGCGCCTTCGGCGACGGCGCCGCTTGGCCGGTGCAAGGCTTGCTCCGGCATTTCCGTCCCGAGATTGAAAGGCGGATCGATCAGTATTCCGCCAATCCGGACACGCTCGGCGTCTACGACCCGCCGACGCCGATGGCGGCGGAGTAGGGCGGATGAGCAAGATCATCGTTGACGGAACTGAAGTCGACGTTCCGCCGGAATATACGCTGCTTCAGGCTTGCGAAGCGGCCGGGGCGGAGATTCCGCGCTTCTGCTTCCACGAGCGCCTGTCGATCGCCGGCAATTGCCGCATGTGCCTGGTCGAGGTGAAGGGCGGTCCGCCCAAGCCGCAGGCCTCCTGCGCCATGTCGGTGAGAGATTTGCGGCCCGGCCCCAACGGCGAGCCGCCGGTCGTTCTGACGAATTCGCCCATGGTGACCAAGGCCCGCCATGGCGTGATGGAGTTTCTGCTGATCAATCATCCGCTCGATTGCCCGATCTGCGATCAAGGCGGCGAATGCGATCTCCAGGACCAGGCGATGGCCTATGGCGTCGATTCCTCGCGCTTCAAGGAGAACAAGCGGGCGGTCGAGGACAAGTATCTCGGCGCGCTGGTGAAGACCTCGATGAATCGCTGCATCCAGTGCACGCGCTGCGTCAGGTTCATGACCGAAGTGGCCGGCGTGCCCGAGCTCGGCGCGATCGGCCGCGGCGAGGACATGGAGATCACCTCCTATCTGGAGCGCGCCCTTACCTCCGAATTGCAGGGCAACGTGATCGACCTTTGCCCCGTCGGCGCGCTGACCTCGAAGCCATACGAATTCAAGGCGCGTCCATGGGAGCTGGCCAAGACTGAATCTGTCGACGTGATGGACGCGCTCGGCTCGGCCATTCGCATCGATTCGCGCGGCCGCGAGGTCATGCGCATCCTGCCGCGCGTCAATGACGCGATCAACGAGGAGTGGATTTCCGACAAGACGCGATACAATGTCGACGGATTGAAGGTCCAGCGCCTTGACCGCCCCTATATCCGTAAAGGCGGCAAACTCGTTCCTGCGTCCTGGCCGGAAGCGTTCGCGGCAATCGCCGCGAAGGCGAAAGCGACGACCCCTCAGCGCATCGGCGCGATCGCCGGCGATCTTGCCAGTGTCGAAGAGATGTTCGCGCTGAAGGCGTTGATGGACAAGCTCGGCGTCGCCAATATCGACTGCCGCCAGGATGGCTCCAAGCTCGATCCGAAATTCGGCCGGGCCTCGTACCTGTTCAATTCGACCATCGCCGGAATCGAGCAGGCCGACGCGATCATGATCATCGGGTCCAATCCGCGGCTCGAAGCGCCGGTGCTCAACGCCCGCATTCGCAGGCGCTGGGCGCGGGGCGATTGCCTGATCGGCGTCGTCGGCGAAAGGGCCGATCTCACCTATTCCTATAATTATCTCGGCGCGGGGCCGGATTCGCTCGCCCAACTCCTCGATCATCCGCCGGCCGACAAGACGAAGCCGATGTTCATCCTCGGCGCCGGGGCGTTTGCGCGGCCCGACGGCGCCGCCGTGCTCGCCTTGGCGGCCAAAGCGGCGCTCTCGCTCGGTGTGGTCAAGGACGGCTGGAACGGCTTCAATGTCCTGCACAGCGCCGCGTCTCGCGTCGGCGGCCTCGATCTCGGCTTCACCCCGGGCGAGGGCGGGCTCGACGCGCCGGGCATGGCGAAAGCGGGCGCGCTTGATCTCATCTTCAATCTCGGCGCCGACGAGATCCAGATCGAGCCGGGCGCGTTCGTCGTCTATATCGGCACGCATGGCGACCGCGGCGCCCATCGCGCCGACGTGATCCTGCCCGGCGCTGCTTACCCGGAAAAAACCGGGATTTACGTCAACACCGAGGGCCGGCCGCAATTCGGCGACCGCGCCACATTTCCGCCCGGCCAGGCTCGGGAGGATTGGGCGATTTTGCGCGCGCTCTCCGACGCGCTCGGGGCCCGGCTGCCGTTCGATTCCCTGACGCAATTGCGGGCGACGGTAAACGCGGCCCATCCGCATCTCGCGCGGCTCGACGAGATAACGCCTGCCGACGCCGGCGCGCTCGCCAATCTTGCGTCGCTTGGCGGCGCGCTCGACAAGGCGCCGTTCGTCTCGCCGATCGAAGATTTCTATCTCACCAATCCGATCGCCCGCGCTTCGAAAGTCATGGCCGAATGTTCGGCTATGGCGAAAGCGCGCGCGCTGAAAGCGGCGGAGTAGGGCGGACATGGTCGACAACGACTGGGCTTGGGCGATCCTGATCGCGGCGATCAAGAGCGTGGTTCTGCTCGTCGCGCTCTTGGTCTTCACGGCCTATATCCTTTACGCCGATCGTAAGATCTGGGCGGCCGTGCAATTGCGGCGCGGCCCGAACGTGGTCGGGCCTTGGGGCTTGCTGCAAAGCTTCGCCGATCTGTTCAAATTCGTGTTCAAGGAGCCGCTCGTCCCGGCGGGGGCGAACAAGGGCGTCTTCCTGCTCGCGCCGTTGGTGACCGCGGTGCTGGCGCTGTCGGCCTGGGCCGTGATCCCGCTTTCCGACGGCTGGGCGATCGGCGACATCAATGTTGGCATTCTCTATCTCTTCGCGATTTCTTCGCTCGGCGTCTATGGGATCATCATGGCCGGCTGGGCGTCGAATTCTAAATATCCGTTCCTTTCCGCTCTGCGCTCGGCCGCGCAGATGGTCTCCTACGAGGTCTCGATCGGCTTCGTGCTGATAACGGTGCTGCTCTGCGCCGGCTCGCTCAATCTTGGCGACATTGTCCGCGCGCAGGATACGCGCCTGGGTTTGTTCGGCTGGTACTGGCTGCCGCTTTTGCCGATGTTCGTGATCTTCTTCATCTCGGCTTTGGCCGAGACGAACCGCCCGCCTTTCGATCTGGTCGAAGCGGAGTCGGAGCTCGTCGCCGGCTATGCGGTCGAATATTCGGCGACGCCGTTCCTTTTGTTCTTCCTCGGGGAATATATCGCCATCCTCACTATGTGCGCGATGACGACCATTCTCTTTCTCGGCGGCTGGCTGTCGCCGATCCCCTTTGCGCCTTTCACCTGGGCGCCTGGCGTCATCTGGTTCGTCCTGAAGGCGACCTTCGTCTTCTTCATGTTCGCCTTGGTCAAGGCCTTCGTGCCGCGCTACCGCTACGATCAATTGATGCGGCTCGGCTGGAAAGTGTTCCTGCCGATCACGCTGGTCATGGTCGTCATTGTCGCGGGCGTGTTGGAGGCGACCGGCTGGGGCGCCCATTCATGAGAACTCCGCCATGTCTTTGAGATTAGATCGCGCCGCGCGCTCGCTCTTCCTGATCGAGATGCTCCAGGCGATCGCCTTGTCGATGCGCTATTTCTTTAAGCCCAAGGCGACGATCAATTATCCGCATGAAAAGGGCGAGCTCAGCCCGCGCTTCCGCGGCGAGCACGCGCTGCGCCGCTATCCGAACGGCGAAGAGCGCTGCAACGCCTGCAAGCTCTGCGAGGCGATCTGCCCCGCGCAAGCGATCACGATCGAAGCCGGCCCGCGCCGCAACGACGGCACGCGGCGGACGACCCGCTACGACATCGACATGGTCAAATGCATCTATTGCGGCATGTGCCAGGAGGCCTGCCCCGTCGACGCGATCGTCGAGGGGCCGAATTTCGAATTTGCGACCGAGACGCGTGAGGAGCTGTACTACGACAAGGACCGGCTGCTCGCCAACGGCGCGCGCTGGGAGCGCGAAATCGCGCGAAACATCGCGATGGACGCGCCGTACCGGTAAAGATTGTCATTCCCGCGAAAGTGGGAATCGGGAGCCGCCGGCGCGCGAAGGATGGGCCGTACTGGATTCCCGCTTTCGCGGGAATGACATTGGCGGGGATGAGGAAAGCAGGATAGGCGGATGCAAGCGGACGCGATCTTCTTCTGGATTTTCTCGACGGTGCTGATCTTATCGGCGCTGGCGGTGATCTTGGCGCGCAATCCCGTTCATTCCGTGCTGTTCCTGATTCTGTCTTTCGTCTGCGCCGCCGGTCTCTTCCTGCTTGTCGGCGCCGAATTCCTGGCGATGATCTTGATCGTCGTCTATGTCGGCGCCGTCGCGGTTCTGTTCCTATTCGTGGTGATGATGCTCGACGTCGACTTCGCCGAGCTGAGGCAAGGGTTCCTGCAATATCTGCCGATCGGCGGCATCATCGCCATCTTCGTCGCCTTCGAACTCGGCTATGTCGCCGTCGGCTGGTCGCGCTCGCCGGCCGCAGCGGCGGCCGCCTCGCCGCCGGCCCCGGTCTCCAACACTGCGGCGCTCGGGCGGGTTCTCTATACGCAATATTTCTTCTATTTCCAGGGGGCAGGCCTGATCTTGCTGACGGCGATGATCGGCGCAATCGTCCTCACCTTGCGCCATCGGGTCGTCAAACGGCAGAGGATCTCGGAACAAGTGGCGCGCAACCCGGCGACCGCGGTCGAGTTGCGCAAGGTCCCCTCCCGCGTGGGCATTTAGGAATTAAGGACATGACGGTCGGTCTCTCGCACTATCTCACGCTGGCCGCGCTGCTCTTCACCATCGGCGTCGCCGGCATCGTCATCAATCGCAAGAACATCATCGTCATCTTGATGTCGATCGAGCTGATCTTGCTGTCGGTGAACATCAACCTGGTCGCTTTCTCGACCGCGTTCGACGACCTTACCGGCCAGGTCTTCGCCTTGTTCATTCTCACGGTCGCGGCGGCGGAGGCGGCGATCGGCCTCGCCATTCTTGTCGCCTACTACCGCAACCGCGGCTCGATCGCGGTTGAAGACATCAACGCGCTGAAGGGCTGAAAGCGGCGATTCATGCTTTACGATCTGATCGTCTTTCTTCCGCTCGTAGGCTTCCTGATCGCCGGTCTGGTCGGCAATCAGATCGGCGCGCGGCCGTCCGAGATTGTAACGACCAGCCTGTTGGGGCTCGCCTGCGTCCTCGCTTGGATCGGGTTCGTTCAGGTCGGCCTGGGCCAGACCGACCACGCCTTCGTCGTTCCAGTCGCCAATTGGTTCACCTCCGGCAAGATGGCCGCGGCCTGGGCGCTGCGCATCGACACGCTCACGGTCGTCATGCTGGTCGTCGTGACGACCGTCTCCTTCCTCGTGCATCTCTATTCGATCGGCTACATGCACGAAGACCCGAGCCGTCCGCGCTTCTTCGCGTATCTCTCGATGTTCACCTTCGCCATGCTGACGCTGGTGACCGCGGACAACCTCGTGCAGATGTTCTTTGGCTGGGAGGGCGTCGGCCTCGCGTCCTATCTGCTCATCGGCTTCTGGTACGAGCGGCCGGCGGCCAACGCCGCCGCGATCAAGGCCTTCGTCGTCAACCGCGTCGGCGATTTCGGCTTCGCGCTTGGCATATTTCTTGTCTTCGCGCTGACCGGCTCGGTCAGTTTCGACGCAGTCTTCGGCGCCGCGCCCAACCTTGCCGGCAAGACCATCCATGTCTTCGGCGGGAATTTCGACGCGCTCACCGTCGCCTGCCTATTGCTCTTCATGGGCGCGATGGGCAAATCCGCGCAATTCCTTCTGCATACCTGGTTGCCCGACGCGATGGAGGGCCCGACGCCGGTCTCCGCGCTCATTCACGCCGCGACCATGGTCACCGCCGGCGTGTTCATGGTAGCGCGCCTTTCGCCGCTCTTCGAATTCGCGCCGGTCGCGTTGAGCGTGGTCACCATCGTCGGCGCGACGACCGCGTTCTTCGCCGCGACGGTCGGCTTGGTTCAAAACGATATCAAGCGGGTGGTCGCCTATTCGACTTGCTCACAGCTCGGCTACATGTTCGTCGGCCTCGGCGTAGGCGGCTATAGCCTTGGCATCTTCCACCTCTTCACCCACGCCTTCTTCAAAGCGCTATTGTTCCTCGGGGCCGGCTCGGTGATCCACGCGATGCATCACGAGCAGGACATGCGCAATATGGGCGGCCTGCGCAAGGAGATCCCGTTCACCTTCTGGATGATGGTGATCGGGACGCTGGCCTTGACCGGCGTCGGCGTGCCGTTCACCGGGATCGGCTTCGCCGGCTTCGTTTCCAAGGACGCGATCATCGAGGCCGCCTTCGCCTCGAATCGGCCTGGCGCGGTTTACGCGTTTCTCTGCGTCGTCGTCGCCGCCGGCTTCACCGCATTCTATTCGTGGCGCCTGATCTTCATGACCTTTTTCGGCGAGCGCCACTGGTCCGGCCCGGTGCCGGAATACAAGGAGGGCGAAGCCGGCGAAGTCGCGGGCGCGACCGCGGGCCATTCCGGCGGCGCCGGCCACAGCCACGCTCCGGAGGAGCATGGCGACCCGAGCCATGGTCACGCCGCGCACGAATCGCCCATGGTCATGCTGATTCCGCTCGCCGTGCTCGCGCTTGGCTCGGTCCTCGCCGGCGTCGCCTTCCGCTATCTCTTCATCGGCGGCGGTTACGAGGGCTTTTGGAAGGACGCGCTGTTCCTCGCCCAGAACAATCATATCCTCGAGAACATGGAGCGCGCGCCCTGGCTCGTCAGCGCGTCTCCGACGCTGGCGATGCTGATCGGCGTCGCCATCGCCTACTACATGTATATCGTCGCGCCGGAGGCGCCGCGCCGTCTGGCCGAGTCCAATCCGATTCTTTACCGCTTCCTGCTCAACAAGTGGTATTTCGACGAACTCTATGACCTGATCTTCGTTCGTCCCGCCTTCTGGATCGGCCGATTGTTCTGGCGGGGCGGCGACGGCTTCGTCATCGACGGCTTCGGTCCCGATGGCGTCTCGGCCCGCGTGCTCGACGTGACGCGCAACGTCGTGCGCCTGCAGAGCGGTTACGTCTATCATTATGCTTTCGCCATGCTGATCGGCGTTGCGGCTTTGGCGACTTGGTATCTATTCGGGGGCATCCGCTAAATGTTCGGCTTCGGAATTCTCTCCGGCCTATTGATCCTGCCGCTGATCGGCGCGGCGGCGATCCTCGTCCTGCGCGGCGACGATCCGGCGACGGTCAACAATATCCGCTGGATCGCCTTTTGGACGACCGTGGCGACCTTCATTTTGTCTCTTGTCGCCTGGTACGATTTCAATCCGGCTGAGTCCGGTTTCCAGCTGGTCGAGCAGAAGACCTGGTTCTCGAGCGCGATCTCCTACAAGCTCGGCGTCGACGGCATGTCGATGCCCTTCGTCCTGCTGACGACTCTTCTGATGCCGATTTCCATTGCGGCGTCTCCGTCGGTCGAGCGGCGCGTCGCCGAATATATGGTCGCCTTCCTGGTGCTGGAGACGCTGATGATCGGCGTCTTCGTCGCGCTCGATCTTGTCCTCTTCTATCTGTTCTTCGAGGGCGGCCTCATTCCGATGTTCTTGATCATCGGCGTCTGGGGCGGCAAAAGGCGGGTCTACGCCGCGTTCAAGTTCTTCCTCTACACGATGCTCGGCTCGCTGCTGATGCTGCTTGCGATCATGGCGATGTATTGGACGGCCAAGACCACCGACATCACGGTTCTGCTGCACACGAACTTCCCCGCAGGGATGCAGAAATGGCTGTGGCTCGCTTTCTTCGCGTCCTTTGCGGTGAAGATGCCGATGTGGCCGGTTCATACCTGGCTGCCTGACGCGCATGTCGAAGCGCCGACGGCCGGCTCGGTCATTCTCGCGGCAATCCTGCTGAAGATGGGCGGCTACGGCTTCATCCGCTTTTCGCTGCCGATGTTTCCGGACGCGTCGCAATTCTTCGCGCCGCTGGTTTATGCGCTGTCCGTCATCGCGATCATCTATACGTCCCTGGTCGCCCTGGTTCAGGAGGACATGAAGAAGCTGATCGCCTATTCGTCGGTCGCTCATATGGGCTTCGTGACGATGGGGCTGTTTGCGATGACGCCGCAGGGCGTGCAGGGGGCCATCTTCCTGATGATCTCGCACGGCCTCGTTTCGGGCGCGCTGTTTCTTTGCGTCGGCGTCATCTACGACCGCATGCACACGCGCGATATCGACGCCTATGGCGGCCTGGTGCAGCGCATGCCCCTTTACGCGACGGCTTTCATGATTTTCACACTCGCGAATGTCGGCTTGCCGGGCACGTCGGGCTTTATCGGCGAGTTCCTCACTCTGCTTGGGACGTTCTCGGTCAATAGCTGGGTCGCCCTGTTTGCGACGACCGGCGTCATTCTATCCGCCGCTTATGCGCTCTATCTCTACCGGCGCATCATTTTCGGCGTGATCGAAAAACCGAATCTGATGGCGATCGCCGATCTCTCGGCGCGCGAGGTCGTTATCTTCGCCCCGCTCGTCATCCTGACGATCTATTACGGCGTGCATCCGCAGCCGGTCATCGACGCGAGCGCCGCGTCTGTCGACGCGCTGATCAAAGGCTTAGGTCAGGCGCTCGGCGCAACCAAAGCCGCCGGACTCTGAGGAAACGATAAGCGATGGCCACCGCCTTCTCTCTGCCGACAGCGCTGCCGGAATTCATCCTGGCCGTCGGCATTCTGGTCCTGGTGCTGCTCGGCGCTTTCAGAGGCGAGCGCTCGGTCTGGCTCGTCACCGAAATCGCCGTCGCGCTGCTTGGCGTGGCCTTGGTTGTCCTCCTCGCCGGTCACGGCGGAACGAACGTGACCTTCTACGGCTCGTTCACCGACGATCCGTTCAGTCGGTTCATGAAAGCATTGGCCTTGTTCGGCTCGCTGGTGACGCTGCTTCTGTCGGTCGAGTTCATGCGCCGCGAGAAGATCGCCGGATTCGAGTTTCCGATCCTGATCTTGCTGTCGACGCTCGGCATGATGGTGCTGATCTCGGCAAGCGATCTGATCGCTCTATATCTGGGCTTCGAAATGATGAGCTTGGCGCTCTACGTCGTCGCTGCGTATCACCGCGACAACACCAGGGCGACTGAGGCGGGGCTCAAATATTTCGTGCTCGGCGCCTTGTCCTCGGGCATGCTGCTTTACGGGCTGTCTCTCGTTTACGGCTTCGCCGGCACGGTCTCGTTCGCCGGCGTCGCCAACGCCGTGAAGGATCATTCCAGCATCGGCGTGATTTTCGGCCTTGTCTTCGTGCTTACCGGCCTCGCTTTCAAGATTTCCGCGGTGCCGTTCCATATGTGGACGCCCGACGTCTATGAAGGCGCGCCGACGCCGGTCGCGGCCTTCTTCGCCTCGGCGCCGAAAATGGCGGCCATGGCTGTGCTGGTGCGCGTCGTCATCACCGCTTTCCCCGGCGTCGCCGGCGAGTGGCGCCAGATCATCATCTTCGTCTCGATCGCCTCGATGGCGCTCGGCTCCTTCGCCGCGATCGGTCAGACCAATTTCAAGCGGCTGATGGCCTATTCGTCCATCGGGCATATGGGGTTCGCGCTGGTCGGTCTCGCCGCCGGCACTCCCGACGGCGTTCATGGCGTCGTCATCTACATGGCGATCTATCTCGTGATGACGCTCGGCACATTCGCGGCGATCCTGTCGATGCAGCGCGACGGGCGCTATATCGAGGATATCGCCGATCTCGCCGGCCTCGCCCGCACCAACGGGCCGATGGCCTTCTTTCTCGGCGCGATGATGTTCTCGCTCGCCGGAATCCCGCCGCTCGGCGGATTTTTCGCCAAATTCTATGTGTTCGCCGCGGCGATCGAGGCAAATCTGTTCGCGCTCGCAGTGATCGGCGTTTTGTGCAGCGTCGTGGCCGCTTTCTACTATTTGAGGATCGTCAAAATCATGTATTTCGACGAGCCTGTGCCGGCTTTCGACCAGCCCGGGCTCGCCGTCCGGATCGTGCTCGCTCTCTCGACGGCGCTGGTGATCTTCTATTCGATCGTGCCCGGCCCGCTGACCAGCGCGGCCATGGCCGCGGCCAAGTCGCTGTTTTGACCGACGGCGAACCGCAGCGGAGCGATTGGCCAATCGAGCGCGTCGCAGCGCTCGGTTGGCGCTTCGTACATTTCGATACGATTGGCTCGACCAACGACGAGGCGCGCCAAAGAGCGCTGCAGGGCGATCCGGGCCGTCTCTGGATCGTCGCCGACGAGCAGAAGGCGGGCAGGGGCAGGCTGGGCCGGACCTGGGCGTCGCCGTCCGGCAATCTTCACGCGAGCGCGCTTCTCCTCGATCCAGCCCCGATCGCCAGGGGTTTCGAAATCGGCTTTGTCGCCGGCCTCGCTTTGCATCGCGCCGTCGCCGATCTTGGCGGCCGCGACTTCTTTTTGAAATGGCCCAACGATTTGATCTGGCGCGGCGCCAAAGTCGCCGGCCTGCTCGCCGAGGGATTGACCCTCGCCGATGGCCGCTTCGCCTGTATTGTCGGCATTGGCGTCAATTGCGCGGTCGCCCCGACAGGCGCGCCCTATCCGACGGCCGCGCTCTCCAGCGCGCTTAGCGGCGACGCGCCGCCGCACGAAGTATTCGAGCGGCTGGCGACGCGCTTCGCCGAAACGCTGGCGACCTGGCGGCGCGGCGACGGCTTCGCCGACATCCGCGCCGCCTGGCTTAAGGCCGCGGCTGGCCTTGGCGAGCCGATCCGCGTTTCGGGCGGCGACGGCGGCCGCGAGGGCGTCTTCGAGGCGTTGGACGCGCGCGGACGCCTTTTGCTCCGCCGCGAAGGCCGGCTTGAAATCATCGAGGCCGGCGACGTTAATTTGCTCCAAGTTCGGCCGGAGAGCGAGGCGGGGGAAGCAGCGCGTTCATGAGCGAGGAGAACGAACTGGTCTTCGCCGCACTAGGCGGGCTCGGCGAAATCGGCATGAACTCGGCGTTGTACGGTTTCGGCCCGGCGCGCCGGCGCAAATGGCTGATGGTCGATTGCGGCGTGTCATTCGCCGGCGACGACCTGCCCGGGATCGATCTCGTCCTGCCGGATGTCAGCTTCATCGAGAAAGCCAAGCGCGATCTCGTCGGCATTGTCGTCACGCACGCCCATGAAGATCATATCGGGGCGCTCATCGATCTTTGGCCGCGACTTGGCGCGCCGGTCTACGCGACGAGATTCGCCGCAGGCCTGCTCGAAGCGCGGCGCCTCTCCGAGCCGGGCGCGCCGGACATCCCGATCGAGATTGTCGATCCGGGCGGACGAGTCAAAATCGCGCCGTTCGAGATCGAATTCGTTCCCGTCGCGCATTCGATTCCGGAAAGTTGCGCGCTGGCGATCCGGACGCCGGCCGGCCTTGTCGTTCATACCGGCGACTGGAAGATCGACGCTACGCCGCTTGTCGGCCTTCCGACGGACGAAGAGCGCTTCAAAGCTCTCGGCGACGAAGGCGTGCTCGCCCTAGTCTGCGATTCGACCAACGTCCTGCGGGAGGGCGAGAGTCCGTCCGAAGCCGACGTCGCAAAAAGCCTCGCCGATCTCGTCGCCAAGGCGAAGGGCCGCGTCCTCGTCACCGCCTTCGCCTCAAACGTCGCGCGGCTGCGGGCGGCGGCCGAGGCTGGCCTCGCCAATGGCCGGCACGTGCTGGTGCTAGGCCGGGCGATGGAGCGCGTCATCGCCGTGGCGCGCGAATGCGGCTACCTTTCCGGGGTGCCGGCTTTTCTCGGCATGGATCATTTCGATCGTCTGCCGCGCGACAAAGTCCTGGTGCTGGCGACCGGCAGCCAGGGCGAGCCGCGCGCCGCGATGGCGCGCATCGCCGAAGACGAGCATCCCGCCGCCTCCCTCGCGCCGGGCGACCTCGCCATTTTTTCATCGCGCGCCATTCCGGGCAACGAAAAGGCGGTGAGCCGGATCATTAACGGGCTGATCGCGCAAGGCGTCGAAGTCGTCACCGACCGTACCCATCTCGTCCATGTCTCCGGCCATCCGCGCCGCGCCGAGTTGGCGCGTCTCTACAGTTGGACGCGCCCCAAGATCGCCGTGCCGGCCCATGGCGAGACGCTTCATCTCGCCGAGCACGCCGCCTTCGCCAAAGCGCAAGGGGTACAGAGCGTCGTCAAGGCGCGCGACGGCGAAATCGTGCTGCTCGAGGCCGAAGAGGCGGGGATCGTCGACGAGATCGCCAGCGGCCGACTTTATAAGGACGGCGCAATCGTGCTCGAGCCCGGCGACGAATGCATCAGCGAGCGCCGTCGCCTATCGTTCGCGGGGATCGTCTCGATCGCCATCGCCGTCACCGGCAAAGGCGATCTCGCCGGCGACCCCGATGTGGTGATCGCCGGCTTGCCGAGCAAAACCCGCGGCGGCGAAGGCATGGACGAGGTCGTCGATGCGGCGATTTTCCAGACGTTCGATTCCATGCCGCGCCCTCGGCGTCGCGATCCGGACACGATTTCCGGCGCGATCGAACGAGCGGTGCGCAACGCGGTCAACGCCGCCTGGGGCAAGAAGCCGAACGTCCACGTACTCGTCGTCGAAGTGTAGAGGCTTTGCATGATCGGACGTTTGAACCATGTCGCGATCGCAGTGAGAGACTTGGCCGCCGCGAGCGCGCGCTATCGCGCGACGCTTGGCGCTACGGTGTCGCCGCCTTCGCCGCAAGCCGAGCACGGCGTCACCGTCGCTTTCGTCGAATTGCCGAACACGAAAGTCGAATTGCTCGAACCGCTCGGCGCCGATTCGCCGATCGCGAAATTCCTCGACAAGAATCCCGACGGCGGCATTCATCACCTCTGCTTCGAGGTGGACGACATTTTGGCCGCGCGGAATCGGCTTGTCGGGGCAGGCGCGCGCGTCCTCGGCGACGGGAGCCCAAAGATCGGCGCGCATGGCAAGCCGGTGCTGTTCCTGCATCCGAAAGATTTCAACGGTGCGCTGATCGAATTGGAGCAGGCTTAGGCCTTCTCGCGCCGGCGCGCGGCCGCGACCGGCGCGCCGACTAAATCGGCCTCTTCGCGCCTGCGAATGATCGCGACCGGGAGCGTGCGGCCTTCGAGGCCGCGCACGGCCAATTCCTCTCGGGCGAGATCAGGCGGGATTTCGGCGCGGGCGACATTGAACACAGCTTCCGAAACGACGCAGACGCCATTCAAGACCTTCGTCGCCGCCTCCAATCGCGAGGCGATATTGCCGGCGTCGCCGATGAATTGCAGCGAAGACTTGCCGCCGAAAGCAGTCGCAGTCACCACGGCGAGGCCGGTATGGACGCCGATGCCGAAGCCCAGCGGCTGGTCGAGCTCGGCGGCGAAATCGCGCGACAGCGCGTCGACCGCCTCCCAGACGGCGCCGATCGCGCGTAGCGCGCCGCGCGCGCCGGAGGGCGGGTCGGTCCGAGCGCCGAAAATGCTCATCACCCCGTCGCCGGCCACGGTCGTCACTGCGCCGCCATGCGCTTCGACCGCTTCGGTGACGGCTTGCACGTACCGATCGACGATGTAGAGCGCATCGAAGGGCATGCGTCCGGCGGCGAGTTTCGTCGAGTCGCGCAGATCGATGAACAGCGCGGTCGCCAGGACCTCTCGCGTCTCGCGGGTCGGGCCGCCGGCCTGCTGCGAAAGCTCCGCCGCGGCGAGAAGAGGAGCGACGGATATGTCGGAGACTGGCCGCAATTGGCAGGCGAGCCTTACGTCTGGCGGCGCCTTGACCCGCTCCAACGTGTCGCGTTCGGCGGCGGAGGGCTCGGGCGCCTCGGCGAGCCCGGCGAGGATCTGCACGCGGCAGGTCGAGCAGCGGCCGCGGCCGCCGCAGGCCGAGGCGTGCGGCAGGCCGGCCCAACGGCTCGTTTCCAGGATCGAAAATCCGCGTGGCGCGACCACCGTGCGGCCGTCGGGATAGGTCACTCGAACGCCTTTCGGCCCGCGTTCGAATCTGTCGCGAGCGAGCCGGGAAAGCAGCGTCGCGGCGATGAGGATGGCCCAGAGACGCTGCAGATCTCCAGCCCAGCGTTCGAGGGCCGCCATGCTGGCGGCGTGCTGAGAGCCCTCGACGGGCGGTCCATGCGCGCTGGCGAAAGCCGGATCCAGCCTCGCCGTCGTGGCGGCGTCCCAGCCGGCATTGACAAGGCCGATCGTCGCCATAAAGGGCGCGGCGACGGCGATGACGAGAAAGTAGTCGCGCCTCCGTCGATAGAATTCGTACTTCTTGAGCCAGAAGTTCAAGCCGAGACAGCCATGCGTCCAGACCAAAGCGAGCAGAGCGAGATTGTTGGCAAGTCTCTGAGCGGCGATCCACATGCGATAGAGAACATCCTGATAGCTGTCGTCGAGCCCGAAAACGCTCGCCCCAACCCGGACGCTGAAAATGTGCGGCGTCAACAGGAACGGGATGGCCAGGCCGAGACCTAACTGCCACGCTTCGAGCGCCGGCATGCGCAGAGTGCGGCGCTTATAGAGCGCGCGAAGGCCGAGGCCCGCGTGAATGATCAGCGACGCGGAAAGCGCGGTCCGTCCAGGCAAGCTGCGCCACGGCGCGAGGATGATTCCGCGGCCGACCGACTCCATCGCCGCCAGGCCGAAAACTCCCGTCGCGTGCCCCAGAAAATGGCTGGCCGCATAGGCGAAGAGAATGAGACCGGTTGTTAGTCTGAGCTTGCGGTCCATGGGCTCCTTCCGCCCGGACATTCCGCGAAGCCGACTCTATAGCAGAAGGGCAGGCGCGTCCGGTCTACGGAAAAGACTGATCTATCGCTTCACATATTCCGTGAGGCCGTCCGCCAACGCGTCGAAGACTGCGCGGCATCGCGGGGTCCCTTTCAAATCCTCGTGCATAGCGAGCCACGTATCGAGATTGACCTCGAATTGATCGCCCAAGACACGGACCAGGTTCGGGTCGCGTCTGGCCAGGCCGACTTGGCAGACGCCGACGCCAAATCCGGCGCGAATCGCAGCAAGTTGGGCGAGTTGATTGTCAGTGCGCAGCGCGAAAAGACTGCGGTCGATCTTGCCAACTTGCGCCTCGAAAGCGCGTGCTGACAAGACGTCGCGATCGAAGCCGATCACGGCGTGTTCGGCGAGGTCGGCGAGAGATTGCGGCGCGCCATGGCGCTGCAGGTAATCGATGCGGGCGAAGAAGCCGAGCGGGATTGGGCCAATATGCCGAGCGACCAGCGCGTCCTGATCGGGCCTTACCATCCTCACCGCGATATCGGCCTCGCGCGTCAGCAAGTTCTCGATCCGGTTGGATAGGACGAGTTCGATCGCGAGATCGGGATGCGCCTCGCACAACGGGCCGAGGATGGCCGGCAGGACCTCGGCGCCAATCACCTCGCTTGCGGTCACCCGCACGGCGCCGCGCGCGCCGTCGCCCTGGCTCGAAGCGACTCTGAGCAAGGCCGCCGCGGTCGAGGCGAGCGCTTCCGCGTAAGGCTTCAAATGCAGCGCTGCTTCAGTCGGCGCGAGGCCGTGCTGGGAGCGGGTGAAGAGCGCCAAGCCAAGCGCCTGCTCCAGCGTCTCGACATGTCGGCCCGCGGTGGGTTGAGCGAGGTTCAGAGCGCGCGCCGCGGCCGATAACGAGCCTTCCTCCATGACGGCGAGGAAGGTCCGGTAGAGATCCCAATTCGGTTCGGCTGCCGACATACGAAAATGTATATCATCGCCATGCATTTGGACAATTCCGTTTAGCTTTCGCCGGGCGCATATCGGCACGGTCGACATGAGGAGCCGATCATGACAGAACAAAAGACGGCCTTGATTCTTGGCGCTACCGGCGGAATCGGCGGCGAAGCGGCGCGGGCGCTGAAGGCGCGCGGTTGGCGCATCCGCGCCTTGCACCGCAAGGGCGGAGCGGCGGGCCATTCCGGCGACGGCTTCGAATGGGTTCAGGGCGACGCGATGAACCAAGCGGAGGTCGTCGCGGCGGCCGAGGGCGTCTCGATCATCGTCCACGCAGTCAATCCGCCGGGTTATCGAAATTGGGGCAAGCTCGTTTTGCCGATGCTTGATTCGACGATCGCCGCGGCAAAAGCGAGCGGCGCGCGCATCGTCTTTCCTGGAACGGTCTATAATTTCGGACCTGACGCTTGGCCGAGCTTGCGCGAGGATTCGCCCCAGAATCCGCGGACGCGCAAAGGCGCGCTTCGGGTCGAGATGGAGCGTCGCCTCGAGGCAGGCGCGGCCTCTGGCGTACGCGCCCTGATCGTGCGCGCAGGCGATTTCTTCGGCCCGCGCGGAACCGGCAATAGCTGGTTTGGCGCCGCGCTGGTCAAGCCCGGCAAAACGCCGAGCTCCGTTTCTTACCCGGGCCGCAAAGGCGTCGGCCATCAATGGGCCTATCTGCCGGACGTCGCCGAAACAATGGTTCGGCTCATTGAGAATGAAGATCGCCTCGCGGCGTTCGAAGTCTTCCATATGGACGGTCATTGGGACCCGGACGGGGCGGCGATGGTCGGCGCGATCGGCCGCGCCTGCGGCGCGTCGAACATGAAGGCGACGGCCTTTCCCTGGTGGGCGATTGTCCTGGCGTCGCCCTTCGTGACCTTGTTCCGCGAGATGTTGGAGATGCGCTATCTGTGGCGCGAGCCCTTGCGCATGGACAATAGCCGCCTCGTCGCCTTTCTCGGCGAAGAGCCGCACACGCCGCTTGACGAAGCGGTTCGCGAGACGCTGAAGGGCCTTGGCTGCGCGCCGAACGCCGCCGCTCCGGCGCCCGCCTCGGGCGCCGCGACCCTTCGCGCCATCTGATCAAGTCGCGGCGCTTCGCGTAGGCGCGGCTGCGGCGGGCTTTACCGCCGCGCTTTGCGCGCGCGGCGACGCATGTTAAGAGCCGTGGCCTCGCGGCGCGCGCTTTCAAAGCGCCGTCAAGCGATCGCGGCCTTGGCGCCGCATCGCCCTCAAGGAGCCGCCATGGCCTTGCTCGAAAACGCGCCCTTGCCGGAAGGTTTGGCTTTCGACGACGTGCTGCTGCGCCCCGGGTACAGCGCGCATATGCCGAGCGAAGTCGACACGACTGCGCGGCTGACGCGCTCGATCAAGCTCAACGTGCCGATTCTCTCGGCTGCGATGGATACTGTGACCGAAGCGCGGCTGGCGGTCGCGATAGCCCAGGCGGGCGGCATCGGCGTCATTCACCGCAATCTCTCGCCCGAGGATCAGGCCGAGGAGGTGCGCAAGGTGAAGCGCTACGAGAGCGGCATGGTCGTCGATCCGATCACGATTTTTCCGGATGCGACTCTCGCCGAGGCGCTCGACCTGATGCGGCGCAGTTCGATTTCCGGCATCCCCGTCGTCGAGCGCGGCGCTAATGGCAAAGCGGCCAAGCTCGTCGGCATATTGACCAATCGCGACGTCCGCTTCGCCGACGATTCGCGCCAGCCCGTCGGCGAGTTGATGACCCGCAAGGTCGTGACGGTGCGCGAGGGCGTCGGCCAAGACGAAGCGCGCCGGCTGCTCCATCAGCACCGCATCGAAAAGCTCGTCGTGGTCGACGAAGACGAACGTTGCGTCGGGCTGATCACCGTCAAGGATATCGAGAAGGCGACGCTCCATCCCAACGCCGCCAAGGACGGGGAGGGACGCTTGCGCGTCGCCGCGGCGACGACGGTCGGCGACAAGGGCTACGAACGAGCGGAGTTGTTGATGGCGGCCGGCGTCGATTGCCTCGTCGTCGACACGGCGCATGGCCATTCCGAGCAGGTGTTGGCGCAAGTGACGCGAATCAAGCGGGCGACCAACAAGGTGGCGGTGGTCGCCGGCAACGTGGCGACGAGAGACGGCGCGCAGGCCCTGATCGACGCCGGCGTGGACGCGATCAAAGTCGGCATCGGTCCCGGCTCGATCTGCACCACGCGGATCGTCGCCGGCGTCGGCGTGCCGCAGCTCAGCGCAATCATGGAGGCGGCGGAAGCGGCGCGACGCGCCGACGTGCCGGTGATCGGCGACGGCGGCATCAAATATTCCGGCGACCTCGCCAAGGCGATCGCCGGCGGCGCCGATTGCGTCATGATCGGTTCGCTTCTCGCCGGCACGGACGAGAGCCCCGGCGAAGT
>JAJPHH010000136.1 GCA_021325385.1 Alphaproteobacteria bacterium | reverse complement strand
GCGAATGTCGGCGGTCGCCGCGAGCTCCAGGCCGCCGCCGAAAGCATGACCGGTCAAGGCGGCGACGAGCGGCTGGCGCAGCCGCGCCAATTTCTCGAAGGCGCGATGGCCGGTGCGCGTCCAGTCGCGCCACATATCGAGCGGCGGCAAGCCGCCCCAGGCGGCGATGTCGCCGCCGGCGCAGAAGGCCTTGCCTTCGCCGGCGAGAATCGCGACGCGCGCATCGTTCGACGCTTCGATCGCCTCGGCCGCTTCAGCCAGCGCAACCACCATGGCGCGGTCGAGCGCGTTGAGCTTGTCGGCTCGGGTCAGCGTGATCAGCGCGACCGGGCCGTCGAAGGCGAGCTGCACATAGGCGCTCATTCGGCGGCCTCGCGGGCGGCGCCGGGCGGCCGCGCGGTTTTGAGCCGCAACCCGATCGGCTCAGGACGGAACAACGCGGCGTCCATCGTCTTCAAAGCGGGCGCGACGCGCAGCGGAAAAGCGGCCTGACCGAGTATGTCGCGGCGCAAATCGACGCCGGGTGCGATCTCGGCGACGGTGACGCCGTCGCGCGCCAAATTCATGACGCAGCGCTCGGTGACATAGACGATCTCCTGTCCCTGCGCTTGCGCGCGCCGACCGGAGAACGAGACCTGCTCGACCTTCTCGACCAGCTTCTTGACCTTGCCTTCCTTTTCGATGACGAGCCCGCCATTGGCGATGGCGAGCCCCGCGCCGGCGGTGAAATAGCCGGAGAACACGATCTTCTTCGCCCGCGCCGTAATATCGACGAACCCGCCCGCGCCGGCCGTGACATGCGGCCTTACGCCGAGTTTGGAGACATTGACCGAGCCGTCGCGATCGATCTCGAGAAAGGAAAGCAGTGAGCAATCGAAGCCGGCGCCTTGAAAGTAGGTGAACTGATAGGGCGAGGGCACGATCGCCTCGGCATTGGAGGCGCAGCCGAATTGGAAATCGAGCAGCGGCACGCCGCCGACCGCGCCTTGCTCGATGACCCAAGTCACCGCGCCGTGCAGGCCTTCCTCGATCAGGATGCGCGGCACATTGGCCGAAATGCCGAAGCCGATATTGACGGCGTCGCCTTGACGCAGCTCCTGGGCGACCCGGCGCGCGATCGCCTTGCCGACGCCGAAAGCAGGAATTTCGAACGAAGAAAGCGGCCGGAAGATTTCGCCCGAAATCGCCGGATCGTACGCTGTCTGCGTCGTCTGCATCTGGTCGGGCGCGACGACGATGGCGTCGACCAGGACGCCCGGCACGAAAACGTGCTGCGGCTTCAGCGTGCCCGCTTCGGCGAGGCGCTTGACCTGGGCGATGACGACGCCGCCATTGTTGCGCACGGCGAGCGCTTGGTCGAGCGGACCGAGATAGCCGCCCTCATGCTCGTAGGAAAGATTGCCGCGCTCGTCCGCCGTCGTCGCCCGGATGATCGCGACATTGGGCGTGATCGTCGGGAAGAACAGCCATTCGTCGTCCGCGAATTGCACTCTGGAGACGATCGGCGCGGCCGCGGCTTTGGCGTTCATCGCGCAGCCTTCGAGGGCGGGATCAACGAACGTGTCCATCCCGATCTTGGTCAGCACGCCTGGCCGCTTAGCGGCAGCCTCGCGATGCATGTCGAAGAGAATGCCGGAGGGGATGTTGTAGGCGGGGATCCGGTTGTCCGAGATCATGCGCCAGATTTTCGGCGGCTCGGCTTTGGATGGGCCGGAAGGGTACGATCCGGCGAGAACGCGCGCCAAGCACCCCTCTTTGGCGAGATGATCGATTCCGGCGACGCCCCACATGTCGCCGGCCGCGATCGGATGCAGCGTCGTCAGATTGCGCGGATGGCCGTCGGCGTCGAAGCGCCGGCCGATCGCGGCGAGCGTCGCGTCCGGACAGCCGAGGCCGGACGAGGACGAGACCGTCACCACCGCATTGTCGGGGATGAGACGCGCGGCTTCGTCGGCGGAGAGGATGCGAGGCGCAGCCATTTATAGACCCGGATCGACTTTGGTTTCGCGCCCGGTTCGGGCCGCTTCGAGGACGGCCAGGGCGGTCGCCATCGAGCGCACGCCGTCTTCCCCGGTCGCCGCCGGCGCGCCCTCGCCGCGCATGGCGGCGTGGAATGCGCGCACCGAGCGCTCGTAAAGATTTTCATGATCGAGCGGCAGCGCCGTCTCGCCCTGCGCATTGCGTAGCGTGACCGTCCCCACTGGGCGCTGCGTCATGCAATTGTCGCCGAACAGCGAGCCTTCGTCGCCATGAACTTCGAAGGCGGTGCGCGTATAGCGACAGGTGAAGGCGTCGAAGACATGGGCGAGCAGGCCGGAGCGGAAGCGGATCACGCCGAGAGCGCCGTCCTCGATATCGCCCGAACCCATGCCGGCGCGCTGGATCATGCCGGTCGCCGCCTCCGGCTCGTCGCCAAGGACGAAGCGCAGCGTGTCGGAATCATGGACGGTGATGTCCATCACCACGCCGGCGCCGGTCTTGGGGTCCTTGATCCGCCAGCTTTGCAGATGCTCCGGAAGGTACACGGCATGGCAGACGCGGGCGAAGAGCGGCCGGCCGATCTTGCCGGCCGCGACGGCGTCGCGCATCGCGCGGTGAGTCGCGGCGTTGCGCAAATGGTGATTGACGCCCATCACGACGCCCGCCGCCTTGCAGGCGGCGACCATTTCGCGCGCCTCCGCCAGGGTCAACGCCAGCGGCTTTTCGCACAGCACGTGCTTTTTGGCCTTGGCCGCGGCGAGGACCTGGGCGTGATGCAGATCGTTGGTCGTCGCGACATAGACCGCGTCGCAATTGTCGAGCAGTTCATCGAGCGACGTCGTCGCCAGCGGAATGCCGAACTCAGCCGCGTAATTCCGGCCACGCTCGGCGCTGGAGCTCATCACGCCCGCGATCTCGCCGCCGACAGCGCGGATCGCCGCGATCATCCATTCGCGCGCAATCGTCGTCGCGCCGATCAGCCCCCAGCGCACCTTTTGCGTCATGACGCTTTCCTTTCGAGCAGAGGGGCGCCGCAACTCTCGCGCACGATCAGCCGCGTCCGGCCGGCATAGGAAAGGCCGGCGGGATCTTCGCCGCGGATCAATCGCAGCAGGCTGTCGGCGCAGCGCGCGCCCATTTCTTTGGTCTCGGCGTTGACCGTGGTCAGCGGCGGCGCGTTGTGCTCGGCCTCGGCGATGTCGTCGAAGCCGACCACCGCGATGTCGCGGCCGGGCGTGCGGCCATGCATGACCAGCGCGCGGGTCGCGCCCATGGCGACAATGTCGTTATAGCAAAAGATCGCGGTCGGCGGCCGCGGCATGCTCAACGCGCGCTCGACCGCGTCGCGGCCGCCGGCTCGGGTCGGCGGCGTTTCGAAAATCAGGCCGGGGTCGGGCGGAATGCCGGCTGCGGCGAGCGCGTCCTGCCAACCGCCGGCGCGCTCCTGCTGCGTCGTCATCAGCGCGTCGCCGCCGATAAAGGCGATGCGGCGATGACCGAGCCGGATCAGGTGCTCGACCGCTTCGCGCGCGCCGGCGCGATTGTCCGGGCCGATATAGGGCAAGGGACTGCCGAGAATCCGCCGCATCGTGACAATCGTCGGCATGGTGGTCGGCAATTGGCTGGCGAGCGTCCATGTATCGGCGCCGCGCGCCGGGCTGATGATCAGTCCCGCGACATTATGCTCGCGCAGCGAGCGCAGCACGTGCGATTGCCGCTCGAGATTCTCGTTGGTGTTGGCGAGGATCGGCGTGACGCCGCTCTTATAGAGGGCGTCCTCGATGCCGACCGCGAGTTCGGCGAAGAACGGATTGGTGAGATCGCCGATGACGACGCCGACGAAACTGCTCGAGGCGGCGCGCAAATTGGCGGCGCCGCG